>NZ_JAAGPK010000234.1:0-8941 GCF_017104685.1 Burkholderia sp. Tr-20355
TCGACCCGCGCACGGCGCTCGCGGTCGAGGCCGAACGGATGGTGTCGCGCGCGCTCGGCGGCAGCTGCGAGGTGCCGCTCGCCGCGCATGCGGTGTGGCGCGCGGGCGAGCTGTACCTGACGGGCCGCGTGTCGACGACCGACGGCAAGCGCGTGCTGACGGCCGAGGAGTGCGGCGCCGTGATGACGGTCGCCGATGCGCTCGCGCTCGGCCGTGCGGTGTCCGACGAACTCGAGGCGCAAGGCGCGCTCGACATCGTCCAGGCGCTGCTCGCGGCCTCGCAGGCCGGCAAGGGCGACGCCTGATGGCGGGCGGCGCGCGCGCGTTCACCGCTGTCCTGACACGTCCGGACGGCCAGTCCGACGCGCTTGCGTCGCAACTCGCCGAGGCCGGCTGCGACGTGCTCGAATTTCCGCTGATCGACATCGCGCCGGTCGACGACCCGGCGCCGCTCGATGCCGCGTTCGCGGCGCTCGCCGATTACGCGCTGGTGATTTTCGTGTCGCCGAACGCGATCGACCGCGCGCTCGCGCAGTACGGCGCGATCTGGCCGAACGCGTTGCCGGTCGGCGTGGTCGGGCCGGGCAGCGTCGCGGCGCTCGAGCGTCACGGCATCGCGGCGCCCGCGCACCGCGTGATCGCGCCGCAGGCGCCGGCCGACGGCGGCGTCCCCCATTACGATTCGGAAAGCCTGTTCGCGTGCATCGAGGCCGCGTTCGGCGGCGCGCAGGCGCTGGCGGGCCAGCGCGTGCTGATCGTGCGCGGCGACGGCGGGCGCGAATGGCTCGCCGACCGGCTGCGCGAGGCCGGCGCGGACGTCACGCTCGTCGCCGCCTACCGGCGCGTCGTGCCGGAGCCGCGCGTCGGCGCATGGGAGCGCGTGCACGCGCTGCTCGATGGCCAGCCGCATGCGTGGCTCGTCACGAGTTCGGAAGGCGTGCGCAACCTGCACGAGCTGGCCCGCGCGCACCTGAACGATGTGGAGATCGACGCGCTGAAGCATGCGCCGCTCGTCACGCCGCACCCGCGGATCGAGCAGACCGCGCGCGCATTGGGTTTTGATAGGATTACGCTGACCGGCGCGGGCGATGAGCGCATCGTCCGCGCGTTTCGAACGATGGCCGACGAGGCCGTCCAACCGGCGACAGCCGTACCGGTGACTAAACGCATGACAGATACCAACGATTCCAAAAGCGTCGCTTCCCAGCCGGCCGCTGCATCCGCACCGCCGCCCAGCCCCCCTTATCTCGCGCCCGAGCCGCACGCGCGCCGCGGCGGCAGCGCGGTGCTGTGGTTCGTCGTCGTCGTGCTCGGCTGCGCGGCCGGTGTCGGCGGCTATGCGCTGAACCGCAAGATCGACCGGCTCGACGGCACGTTCGTCGCGCGCCAGAAGGCGCTCGACGCGCAGACGGCCGAAACGCGCATGAAGACCGAGCAGGCGCTCGCCAGTACGCACCAGGTCGACACGCAGCTCGCGCAGCTCGACGGCAAGCTCGCCGACGCGCAGAGCGCGCAGCAGGCGCTGCAGCAGCAATACCAGGACCTGTCGCGCAACCGCGATGCGTGGATGCTCGAGGAAGTCGACCAGATGCTGTCGAGCGCGAGCCAGCAGCTGCAGCTGACCGGCAACACGCAGCTCGCGCTGATCGCGCTGCAGAACGCCGACGCGCGTCTCGCGACGTCGCAGAGCGCGCAGGCCGTCACGGTGCGCAAGGCGCTCGCGCTGGACATCGAAAAACTGAAGGCCGCGCCGGCGGCCGATCTCACGGGCCTCGCGATCAAGCTCGACGACGCGATCGCGAAAATCGACGCGCTGCCGCTGTCCGGCGAGGCGATCGTGCCGCATGCGGCGCCGAAGGCCGCGCCGGTTGAAGCCGCTTCGTCGGCGGTAGCCGGCGAGCCGCGCTGGAAGGTGTGGTGGCACGACTTCTCGGCCGGCCTGGGCCAGCAGCTCAAGGGCCTCGTGCAGGTGCGCCGGATCGACAACGCGGACGCGATGCTCGCGTCGCCCGACCAGGGCTACTTCGTGCGCGAGAACGTGAAGCTGCGCCTGCTCACCGCGCGGCTGTCGCTGCTCGCGCGCAACGACAGCGCGATGAAGGCCGACCTGCACGCCGCGCAGGCGTCGCTCGGGAAGTATTTCGATCAGGCATCGAAGGACACGCAGACCGTCGAGGATCTGCTCAAGCAGGTTGACGGCGCGTCGCTGACGGTCGCGGTGCCGAACCTGAACACCAGCCTGAACGCCGTTCAGCAGTTCAAGAGCCGGGGGTAACGATGACGCTTCGAGGAATCGTCTGGCTCGCGGTCCTGTTCGCGATCGCCGCGGCGCTCGCCACCGTCGGCCGTTTCGACGCGGGGCAGGTGCTGCTCGTCTATCCGCCGTACCGGGTCGACGTGTCGCTGAACCTGTTCGTGATCGCCATCGTCGTGCTGTTCATCGTCGTGTACGCGCTGCTGCGCATCGTGCGCAACATCTGGCGCATGCCGCAGCGGGTTGCCGCGTATCGTGCGCGTTCGCGCAACGAGAAGGCGCAGGCGTCGCTGCGCGATGCGATTTCGAACCTGTACGCGGGCCGCTTCTCGCGCGCGGAGAAGGCCGCGCGTGAAGCGCTGTCGGTCGACGCGAACCTGGGCGCCGCGAGTCTCGTCGGCGCCACGGCCGCGCACCGGATGCACGAGTACACGCGCCGCGACGACTGGCTGTCGAAAGTCGATGCGCCGGAATGGCAGGACGCACGGCTGCTCGCCGCGGCCGACATGCGCGCGGATGCGCGCGATGCCGACGGCGCGCTCGCCGCGCTCGCCGACATGCAGGCCGGCGGCAAGCGCATCCATGCGCAGCAGGTCGCGCTGCGTGCGCAGCAGCAGTTGAAGAACTGGGCCGAGGTGCTGAAGCTCGCCAAGGCGCTCGAGAAGCGCGAGGCGCTGCATCCGGCCGCGGCCGTGCGGTTGCGCCAGCAGGCGGCGGAAAACCTGCTGCGCGAACGCCGGCACGACCCGGACGCGCTGCTCGAAGTGTGGCAGTCGCTGTCGCCGGTCGAGCGCCAGTCGCCGCGTCTGGCCGATCTCGCGGCCGACCTGCTTGTGCCGCTCGAGCGTCGCAACGAAGCGCGCCGCATCGTCGAGGACGCGCTCGCGCACAACTGGGATGCACGCCTGTTGCGCCGTTACCCGGATACGGCCGGCGCCGATGCGCTGCCGCTGATCCAGAAGGCGGAAGGGTGGAAGAAGGATCACCCGGACGATGCCGACCTGCTGTTCGCGCTCGGCCGCCTCTGCCAGCAGCAGCAGCTGTGGGGCAAGGCGCAGTCGTTCCTCGAATCGGCGTTGAAGCTGGCCGACAACGACGCGCTGAAGGTGCGGGCGCATCGCGCGCTCGCGCGCCTGTTCGAGCAGCTCGGCGAAACCGACAAGGCGGCGAAGCACTATCGCGAAAGCGCGCTCGCGATCACCGTGGTCTGACGCGGCGGCTGCGCCGCGCAAGACGCCCCGAACGCCAGGCGGCCTTCGGGGCTTTTTTTCGTCCGTCATGCGCCGAGCCTGCGCAGCAGGTCCGCCTCGCTCGCGACGAACCAGACCGACTCCCCGCGATTGGACTCGCGAACGAGCGCGCGCAGCGCTTCGCTGCGCGCGAGCCGGCGGTCGATGTCGCCGACCACGCCGAGCCGGACGCCGTAGTTGACGAGCTTCTGCAGCACGGTGCCGGCCAGCCCGCTGTCGAGCCGGTAGAAGTCGTCGTGCAGCGCGTCCGCGGCGATCGCGATCCAGTCGGCTTCGTGCTCGTGCGCAAGCGCGACGAGGTCGAGCGCATCGCTTTCCCGCCGCACGAGGCCGGCACAAGGATCGCGGACCAGCACGCGGCTGCCGGCTGCCTGAACGATTCGGTGGTGCATGTCGATCGGTTTCGTCGAGATGAGAAACGCGAGCACGTTGTCGCGCTGCCCGCGGATGAAGTGACGCTGCTCGGGAAGCATCAGGACCTGCGCGTGCGGCACGAGACGCGTCAGGCGATCGTGCGTGTCGCGTGAATCGAGCAGCGCGTCGCGACCGCCGACGATCGCCAGGACGGGCGCGGACAGCGTGCGCAGCGTCGCGTCGTCGAATACCGGGATCGGTTCGAGGCGCGGGCGAAACCCGCGATCGACGGCGCGCATCAGTGCGAGCGCGTCACGTTCGGCCGGCGTCGACGCGGGCGGCAGGCGGCCGAGCACGCGCCGTCGCACGCAGGCGCGCCCGACCTCGCCGAGCAGCAGCAGCGGGAGTGCCCACCACAGAAACGGCTTTTGCCGGCCGATGCCGGACGGGCAGAGCAGCACGAGCCGCGTCACGCGCGCGGGCCGGCGCAACGCGAAGTCGAGCGCCGTGCGCGCGCCGAGCGAGATGCCGACGAACGCGGCGCGCGACACCTGCAGGCCGTCCAGCACGTCGTCGAGCCATTGCGCGTACGCGTCGCTTGCCAGCGGCGGGCGCGACGGCGCGCTCGGCCCCGCTTCGCCGATCACGTCGATCGCGTAGAGCCGGAAGTGCGTCGACCATGCGGCCGCGTAGTGCTGCCAGCTGGCCGCCGTCGTCTGCGCGCCATGGATCAGCAGGACCGGCGGCGCGTGTTCGGGGCCGCAGGCGATCACGTGCGTCGCGCCGTGGCGCGTTTGCACCGTGATGCGCCGATGGCCGGCCGGCCAGTGCGACAGCGCGGCCGCGTAGGCGGCGCGAATCGCGCGTGCGTGGCGGGGCGACCGGAAGATCGCGCTCATGTCCCGCTTTTCTGCAGCAGCATGTCGAGCGACGACATCAGCGCCGCCGTGTCGGCCGGCGTCGCGGCGACGACGACCTTGACCAGGCTCGAGGCGGGGTCGAACGTGACGTCGATCCGCACGGGATCGACGTACGACGTGCGGCCCGACGCCATCGCGTGCAGCGACCGCGACAGGTACTGGTGCAGCGATTGCGACGCGTCGGGGATGTCGACGATGCTGGTGACGCGCACCGCGCGCGGAGCGGCGGCCGGCGCCGCCGGCGCGAACGCGGCGAGGTCGGTGTCGAGGATGCGGTACGCACGGCCGACCCGCGTCGCGCGCAGCTTGCCGTCGCGAATGAACCGCAGGACGGTCTTCGGATGGACGCGCAGGCGTGCGGCAGTGTCTTCGACGGTATGGAACATGGTCGGCAAATAATTCCCTGAATGTTCTTTATTGTTCCATATATATAGGAGCATAAGGGAATAATTTGATGGATAAGGTGCCATCGTCCGTCTGGCGTGGCGTCCGGTCGATCCGCGTGGCGCCGGTCCGAAAGCAAAAACGCCCCGGCGACCGGACGGATGCCGGTCGCCGGGGCGTTTCGGTGGAGGCAGTCGGTCGGCCGGCGCGCTCCGTGTGCCCGGTGTGCGGTTACGCGCCGCGCATCACTTGTCGACCAGCCGCTTCGGCACCGACAGCGCGAGCAGCCCGCCGAGCACGAGGAACCCGGCGAGCATGTACATGCCCGCATCGTTGGCGCTCGTCGCCTGCTTGAGCCAGCCCATCAGGTAGGGGCTCAGGAAGCCGGCGAGGTTGCCGATCGAATTGATCATCGCGATGCCGGCCGCGGCGGCCGTGCCGCCGAGGAAGGCGGTTGGCAGGCTCCAGAACAGCGGCAGCGTCGTCAGGATGCCGATCGTCGCGAGCGTGAGGCCGAACATCGCGAGCGCGGTCTGGTGCGCCCAGATCACCGACAGCACGAGCCCGAGCGCGCCGATCGCCGCCGGAATCGCGAGGTGCCAGCGGCGTTCGCGGCGCTTGTCCGCGCTGCGCGCGATCAGGATCATCGCGACCACCGCGGCCGCATACGGAATCGCCGACAGCAGGCCGATCATGATCGTGTCGGTCACGCCCGTCGCCTTGATGATCGTCGGCAGCCAGAAGCCGACGCCGTAGAGCCCCATCACGAACGAGAAATAGATCAGCGCCATCAGCCATACGCGCGGGCTCGACATCACCGCGCCGAGCGACAGGTCCTCCTTGGTCGCTTCCTCCGCGTCGACGTTGCGGGCGAGCAGCGCCTTCTCCTCGTCGGTCAGCCACGTCGCCTTCGCGATCCGCTCGTCGAGCGTGAAGAACACGAGCACGCCGGCGAGCACCGACGGGATGCCTTCGAGCAGGAACAGCCATTGCCAGCCATGCCAGCCGCTCACGCCGTCGAACGCCTTCAGGATGAAGCCCGAGATCGGCCCGCCGATCACGCCGGACAGGGCGACGGCTGTCATGAAGAACGTCGTCATCCGGCCGCGCCGGTGCGCGGGATACCAGTACGTGAGGTAGAGGATCACGCCGGGGAAGAAGCCCGCTTCGGCGACGCCGAGCAGGAAGCGCATCACGTAGAACATCGCGGGCGTCGTGACGAACATCGTCAGGATCGAGATCACGCCCCAGGTCGCCATGATGCGCGCGATCCACACCCGCGCGCCGACCTTGTGCAGGATGATGTTGCTCGGCACTTCGAACAGGAAATAGCCGAAGAAGAAGATCCCGGCGCCGAGCCCGTACACGGTGTCGCTCAGGTTCAGGTCGCTCGCCATCTGCAGTTTCGCGAAGCCGACGTTCACGCGGTCGAGATACGCGACCACGTAGCACAGCAGCAGGAGCGGCACGAGCCGCCACGAGACCTTGCGGTAGGTTGCTTCCTCGAATGCGCCGGACGAGCCCGGCAGCGACTGCGTCGATGTTGCCATGTTGTCTCCAGTCCTTGTAGTTGGCCGGAGCGGGCGCAGCGGCGCCCGATCCGGTTTCGTGCGAAGCAATGGCGTGATTGTCGTGCCGCCCGTTACGACTAGATGCAGCGCCCGCCGTCGACTTCGAGGCACACGCCGGTGATGAACTCGGCCTCGTCGGATGCAAGGTAGAGCGCCGCGTTCGCGATGTCCTGCGGCGTCGAGAAGCGGCCGAGCGGGATCGTCGCGAGAAAGCGGCGGCGGTTTTCCGGCGTGTCCTCGCAGCCCATGAACTCGGTCATCAGCGCCGTCTCGCCGAGCACGGGATTGATGCAGTTCACGCGGATGCGGTCGGCGCCGAGCTCGGCCGCGAGCGACTTGCTCGCGGTGATCATCGCGCCCTTTGTGCTGTTGTACCAGACGAGGCCCGGGCGCGGCCGCACGCCGGCCGTCGACGCGACGTTGACGAACACGCCGCCGCCCTGGGCGCGGAAGTACGGCACGAAGGTCTGCACGCACCAGAACAGGCTCTTCATGTTGACCGCGTACACGCGATCGAACTCGGCTTCCGTCACGTCGAGCACGGGCTTGTTGCGGTGCGTGGTGCCCGCGTTGTTCACGACGATCTGCACCGCGTGGAAATCGTCGAGCGCGGCCTGCAGCAGCGCATGCCAGTCGTCCTGCCTCGACACGTCGCCGGGGACCGCGATCGCCTTGCCGCCCGCGAGCGCGATCTCGCTCGCGACGCGCTCGGCCGCCGCGCCGTTCAGGTCGTTGACGACGACGTTCGCGCCTTCGCGCGCATACGTCTTCGCGATGCCTTCGCCAAAGCCCGAGCCGCCGCCCGTGACGATGGCCGTCTTGCCGCTCAACCGCATGGTGTGTCTCCTGTGCTGGTTATCAGAATCGTCGTGCGTCATGTCGCGACCGGCCGCCGCCGGCGCGTTCAGCCGTGGCGGATCGCGATCGTCTTCAGCGCGGTGAAGCCGTACAGCGCCTCGAAGCCTTTTTCACGGCCGTGGCCCGAGTGGCCGACGCCGCCGAACGGCAGCTCGACGCCGCCGCCCGCGCCGTAGTTGTTGATGAACACCTGGCCCGCGCGCAGGCGGCGCGCAAGCCGCATCTGGCGCGCGCCGTCGCGCGTCCAGATGCCCGCGACGAGGCCGTATGGCGTGCCGTTCGCGAGCGCGACGGCTTCGTCCTCGTCGACGAAACGCATCGCGGCGAGCACGGGGCCGAACACTTCCTCCTGCGCGAGGCGGTGCGACGGCGGTACGTCGCGCAACAGCGCCGGGGCCTGGTAGAAGCCGCTTTCGGGCGCATCGGCGACGACCTGCCCGTGCGCGGCCATCGGAATGCCGTCGTGCTGCGCGTCGGACAGGAAATCCCACACGCGCTGCTGCTGCTTCGCGTTGATCAGCGGGCCGCAGTCGAGATCGGCGCGGCTCGGGCCGACGCGCAGCCCGTTGAACGCGGTGGCGAGGCGCTCGACGAGCGGCTCGTACACAGCGCGCTCGATCAGCACGCGGCTGCCGGCCGAGCAGGTCTGCCCGCCGTTCTGCACGATCGCGGACACGAGCACGGGCAGCGCCGCCTCGAGATCGGCATCGGCGAACACGATCTGCGGCGACTTGCCGCCGAGTTCGAGCGTGACGGGCACGTGGTTCTCGGCCGCCATCTGCGTGACCAGCTTGCCGGTGGCCGGCGAACCCGTAAACGAAATGTGGTCGATGCCCGGATGGCGCGCGAGCGCGGCACCGGCTTCGTGGCCGTAGCCGGTGACGATGTTGAGCGCACCGGCCGGCAGGCCGGCTTCGGCGGCGAGTTCGGCGACGCGCAGCACGGACAGGCACGCATCCTCGGCCGGCTTGACGACGCACGCGTTGCCGGCCGCGAGCGCCGCGCCGACGCTGCGCCCGACAATCTGCATCGGGTAGTTCCACGGCACGATGTGGCCCGTGACGCCGTGCGGCTCGCGCACCGTCAGCACCGTGTAGCCGGCCTGGTAGGGGAGGGTTTCGCCGTGCAGCTTGTCGGCGGCGCCCGCGTAGAACTCGAAGTAGCGCGCGAGCGCGGCCGCGTCGGCGCGTGCCTGCTTCAGCGGTTTGCCGGTATCGCGCGCCTCGATCGCGGCGAGTTCCTCGATCGAATCGGTCACGCGCGCCGACAGCCGCATCAGCACGCGGCCGCGTTCGGCGGCGCTCGCGGCGCCCCACGGGCCCGCGAACGCGTCGCGGGCCGCGGCGACCG
>NZ_JAAGPK010000235.1:0-9107 GCF_017104685.1 Burkholderia sp. Tr-20355
TCAAGACGCCGCACGGCCGCGACCCGTGCGGCCAGCCGCGACACCGGCGACACACGCCGCGCAACGTGCGCGACGGGCCGCTTGCAGAGAATCGCGCTGTCGTAGCGCTTGCCGGCAAAACGCATCACGTCGACGACCTCGAAGCCCTGCGCGCCGTAGAACGCCAGCAAGTGCGCGGCGGGATGCGGCGTATCGAGTGCGAGCAGCGTGTAGCCGCGCAACGCGGCCCACTGCTCCGCGAACGACAGCAGCAACGCGCCGATCCCGCGGCTTTGACAATCGGGGTCCACCGCCACCTGGCGCACGCTCGCGACGCCTTCGCGCCGGTACAGCGAGCATGCCGAGGACGGATCGGTCGCATACAGCGTCGCGGTGCCGACGACGCGCCCGCCACGGACGGCGACGTAGCACTCGCCGGCTTCCGCGCGGCGGCGCGTGACGTCCTCGTCCTGATCGACGCACGTGCAGTTCAGCCCCATCGCGCCGAGCCGCGCGAAGGCGCGATGCAGCATCGGCGTGAGTTGCGCATAGCTGTCGAATGCCGGATCGAAACGCCGTACGACCACCCGGTCGGCGCTCACGAAAGGCGGCGCGACGGAAGGACGTTCGGCGATCGCATTCCAGGGTATCGACATGGCCATGCTCCGTGATGGGGATGCCCGAAGTCTATGAGCGCGCCAGCCGCTGTCGCAAGAAAAAATGTCGTAAAAGTTTGGGGAAGCGGGCGTGGCGGACGCGATGAAAAAGGTACGTCCCGCAACGCCGCACGTGTCGTTGCAAACCCCTGAAATCACACCGATCGTTGTTCGCGCAAGCACCCCGTCACGCGGCGATATCGATGCCGGGCACGCATGCCGTTGACACGTGCGGCGACGCGCTCCAGACTCGCTGCTCCCATACCGCAATGCGAGTGTTCATGGTCACCTGCTTCCTTCGCTACGTCATCGATCCGTACAAGCTCGCCGAGTTCGAAACCTACGGCAAGATGTGGATTCCGCTCGTCGAAAAGTTCGGCGGCACGCATCACGGCTACTTCCTGCCGTCCGAAGGCGCGAACGACATCGCGCTCGCGATGTTCTCGTTCCCGAGTCTCGCCGAATACGAGCGCTACCGCGAACGCTCGATGGAGGATCCGGCCTGCCAGGCCGCGTTCCGCTACGCGGAGGAAACGCGCTGCATCGTCCGCTATGAGCGCAGCTTCTTCCGGCCGGTATTCGAATAACGCGTCACGACCGAAAGCATCGCGCCCCGTTTTCCGGCCATCCTCGATGAACCAAAAAAAAAAGCCCCGCCTGCATCCGCGCGGCGGGGCCAACCCATGTCAGTAGAGACATCATGGAGGAGACGGATTCATCTTATCGACCTTGGCGCACCGTCCCAACCAAGCATTTCTGCTATCGATTTGCGCGGCCTCGCACACGTTTGCCCCGTCGCGCGGCATATCGATAGAACGAAAAGTCGTTTTCAGAGTGGCGGCGGGGTCGTTACCATCTGGTTTTAAGCCTGTGCTTAGCCGGGCAAGCCATCCCCCAGGAGCGCCCCTTGACTGCATTCGATCAACACCGCCGCCCGTTCGTCGTCGGTATCGGCGGCACCACCCGAGCCGCGTCGTCCACCGAACGCGCGCTGACGTTCGCGCTGCGCGGTGCACAGGCTGCCGGCGCACGAACGCGCCTGTTCGACGGCCCGTTCCTGCATACGCTGCCGCACTACGCCCCCGAACACAAAACGCTGACCGACGCGCAGCGCGAACTGATCGACGCCGTGCGCCAGGCCGACGCGATCATCATCGCGACGCCCGGCTATCACGGCGGCGTCTCCGGTCTCGTGAAGAACGCGCTCGACACGCTCGAGGAACTGCGCGCCGACGAACGCCCCTATCTCGACGGCCGCGCGGTCGGCCTGATCGTCACCGCTTACGGCTGGCAGGCGGCCGGCACCGTGCTCACGTCGGTGCGGTCGATCGTCCATGCGCTGCGCGGCTGGCCGACGCCGTTCGGCGCGACCGTGAACACGCTCGAAACACGCTTCGAAAGCGCCGACGACTGCTCGGATCCGAAAGTCGCCGCGCAGCTCGAGACGGTCGGCGCGCAAGCGGCCGAGTTTGCGCTCGCCTTCGCATCGCATCGGGCGGCGTCGCACGCGGCATCGGTCGATGCGCTCGCCCCCGTGCTGAAGATCGCCAACCAGTAATCTCCGCCGCCTTACGTCGCGCGCGCCCGGCCGACAAGGTTCGACGGGCGCGCGCGGCGCGTTTTCCGATGCGCGACCGCCGGCCGCGCACGCCGTCGTCTCCCCTGCGTCGCCCTTCCCCCGCGTCCCCCTTCGATAACGATTCGGCCTGCCGCGTGATTAGCATTGGCCGAAAGATTGGTTCACGGCGCCGGCAGGTTTTCGTACGCTGAAAGTCCGAACTTTCTCCGCGCATGCCATGAACCGTACGATCCGCTACAAGGGCTATGAAGTCGCTCCCGCCGCTGCCCGGTTGCCGAACGGGCTGTTCGCCGCCAACCTGACGATCGAGCGGGCGAGCGGCGGGCCGTCGCCGCGCTCCGTGTCGTTCGATGCAATCGATTTCTTCTTCGAGGAGGAGCACGCGCTCGCCTATGCGTCGCGCTGGGGCCGCCTCTGGGTCGACACCAACGCGTGACGTCCGCCGGGCCGGCGTGCATATGGCCACTCGAAAATACGCGATTACGGAAGCTGTGCAAGAATCTTTCGATCCGCAATCGCATAACAATAGCCATGAGTGACACGCTGCAGGAAGAGCACGCAGCCGCAGATCACGCAATGCGCAACTGGACCTTCGAGAGGCAAGGTCCGGTCCGGATCGGTTCCGATGCGCACATGCAGATGTTCTGCCGCATGCTGCTCGACACACACAATCCGTACAAGCCGGCCGTGATCGACTGGCCGCCGCTCAAGCCCGACGAACTTCGGCGGCTCACGTCGCTGCCGATCTGGGACATCGCGGTGCAAACCGAAGGCCGTGCGTCGATCCGCGTCGCGACCTACGCGGCGACGGTCGGCGATCCGCTGCTGCGCCGCGCGCTCGAGATGGACGGCAACGAGGAAGCCCGCCACAAGGTCGTGCTGTCGAAGCTCGTCGAGGCTTACGGCATCCGGCTCGCGCCGGAGCCGCCCTACCCGGCGCCGACCGATCCCGAATGGTCGTGGATGATGACGGGCTTCAGCGAATGCATCGACAGCTTCTTCGCATTCGGCCTGTTCCGCTCCGCGCAGCGCTCCGGTTATTTCCCGCCCGAGCTCGTCGACACCTTCGAGCCCGTGATCCAGGAAGAAGGCCGCCATATCCTGTTCTTCGTGAACTGGTATGCGTGGTACTGGCGCACGATGCCGTGGTGGCGCCGGCCGTGGTTCTTCGCGCGTGTCGCGGCGGTGTGGGTGCAATTGATTCGCGACCGCATGAACATCGCGCGCGGCATCGATGCGAATGGCGCCGCGCGCGACGCGAACTTCCCGGCGACCGGCACCGCGGATATCGGCGACGCGCTGAACCCGCGCGAGCTGATCGAGCTGTGTCTGGCCGAGAACGACCGGCGGATGGCCGGGTACGACGAGCGCCTGCTGCGCCCGATGTTCGTGCCGCGCATGGCGCGGTTCGCGCTGCGGTTTCTGAAGAAGTAAGACCGGAGGATTGCCCGGTTGCCGGGTCCGGCAACCGGCGATCGCCGCGTCTGCGGAACACCGTCACAGGCACGCTCGAGGTTCGCAAATGCCGCCCCTCGGCCGGCACTCGCTACCGCTACGACCGAATCGCTTTCAGGCCCTGCATTTTCTTGACATGCGTCGTCACGCCAACGTACGTTATGTTGCGCGATGACAGGCCGGCGCTGGCCGTACCGGGGATGTCGCCGCACGCGTCGCGACAGGGCTGACGGTTCGTGAGTCAGGCCATGGCGCGGCCGGATCGTCAAGCCTCCCATATACTACTCAGGATTCCAAATGAAATCGATTTCCCATGCCGTGGCCGGGATCGTCCTTGCCGGCGCCGCCGGCACCACATTCGCCGCCGGCTCCTCCATCTCGTTGCAATGCAGTTCGCCCTCCGGTGGCCAATGCACCGCCACCGGCACGACAACGCCTTTGAACATCCCGTCGACGAACCTTGTCTTCATGTGGCAAGGCCGCAATATCACGATGACTCCAATCGACGCGCATACGGTCAACGTTCAGTGCCTGACCAATCAGGCCGGGTTGCTGACCGCGCTGGCCGGATCGAGTGCGACGCAGGGGCCGTCCGCCACCGTGGCCATCGACTGTACGCCCGCAGTGAGACCGTGACGGCGGCCGCGCTCGTTCGGCAAGTCGGCATGTAGACACAAAGGATCGCCCGTGCTTCCGGGACGGGGCACGGCATCGAACCCGCGTTGTTCCGCCTTGGCCAGCAGTTGTCGGTTTGAAGCTTCGACGCGTCGAGCGCGCGTAGCCGCCATATGTCGCGTCCCCGACACAGGTGTACCCGCCCTTTTTTATGCGGCACACGGGCCAATTGTCACCCCTGATCTGACAATTTGGGGGGCCCTGCCGACATGCCCTGCCGGCGCGTTCAACAATCTGTCGTTACCCGACAGGAGACCGCCACAGGGCGGCCTCCCGCCGATTGTCCCGCCCATCCCGCTCCACTTACACGCCGATATCGTCAATAGGACAAATCCGAAAAAGAATGCTTGGGCGCTGATCAATTGCTCCGTAGCACTTTTTTACAACTTTGGCGAACCTGCCGGCCCGGAACGCCCGTCAGACGGGCACCGGCGTCGGCCAGGATGCGCAATTCAGCACAGTCGGATATTCAATATTTTCAATTAAATTGATTTTCACGAAATCAATTAAAATAAAAATCAATTTGAGATAAATCTCAAATTAACAGGTTAACAAGATTTCAAAGACATTATCCATCGGCCGGCAAATAAATCTTACATTGCTGAAAGAATTTACTGATGCGCAAACGTTTGCTATTTCATTTGTCTTACTTTTGAGGCGTTCGCTTGTGTAACCCAGCCCACACAACAAGTGTAAGTACATGATTTTCATACAAAAATAATGACAACCCCAAGCAAGCCAGAACCCAACGAGACACATTCTTACATCTTTCAAAATCATTCTTCATTGACACACGGAAACACGGTTCATTAACCATCTTTTAACTTTCAAAACCGCCTATTTATCACTTTTTATCAATCTATAAAAACCACCTCCAATAAACTCCGCCCATCAATTTTGAGATTCGCGCGAGCGCACGGAGCATTCCTCTAACAAAAGAGACCGGTGTGTGGCGTGCACATTTGGAGGTAGCAGGACATGAACCGCACATACCGCTCGATCTGGAACGAAGCTCTTGGCGCCTGGGTCGCGGCATCGGAACACGATTCGGCCCGGGGCAAGCCGAACAAGTCGGCCGTCGTGAAGGCCGTTGCAGCCGCCGTTCTCGTCGCGGGGGCGGGCGTCGCGCATGCGCAGTATGTAGCAGGCAACGGCGGGGGCGGCGTCTCCGCAACGGGCGCACAGGCGATCGCAATTGGCGGTAACAACGGGAGCACCACGACGGCCAGTGGTTCGACGTCGATTGCAATCGGCGCGAACGCAACGGCGTCGGGCAACTATTCGCAGGCTTTCGGTCAGGCCACGACGGCGACCGGCGCAAGCGCGATCGGTATCGGCTCGGGCGCAAAGGCGCTGAACACGGGGGCGACGGCGGTCGGCAACGACTCCACGGCGTCGGGCAGCAGTTCGATCGCAATCGGCGGCGGCAACAGTTCGGGCTCGGGCGGTGCCGTTGCAGCCGGCACCAACGCCATTGCTTTGGGCCGCTTCTCCAACGTCAACTCGGCAACGACGTCGGGTATCGCGATCGGCTCGAACGCGGTCGTCACGTCGGCAGGCACCAACGGCACGGCACTTGGTTCGGCGGCCACCGCGGCCGGCTCCGGCGCGTCCGCCATCGGCAATGCCGCGACGGCAACCGGCACCAACGCCCTGGCACTCGGCGGCACGGCCAACTACGCGTCCAGCGTCGCGATCGGTGCAGGCAGCGTGACCGGCGCTGCGGCACCGAGCGGGACGGGCTACCTCACCGGCAGCGCCGCACCGCTGTCGGAAGTGTCCGTCGGCAGTTCGACGGCACTGCGCCGCATCACCAACGTCGCCGACGGCTCGGCACCGCAGGACGCGGTCACCGTCGCCCAGCTCAGCACCGGCATGAGCACGACCACGAGCGCGATCGGCAGCCTGTCGACTTCGACGTCGACCGGCCTTTCGTCGGCGAATAGCTCGATCCGTTCGCTGTCGACTTCCACGTCAACCGGCCTCTCGTCGGCCAACAGCTCGATCACTTCGCTGTCGACGTCGACCTCGACCGGCATCAACTCGTTGTCCACGGGCATCAGCTCGGCAAACAGCTCGGTTACGTCGCTTTCGTCGTCCACGTCGACGGGTCTGTCGTCAGCTAACAGTTCGATCACGTCGCTGTCCACCTCGACCTCGACCGGCATCAACTCGTTGTCCACGGGCATCAGCTCGGCAAACAGCTCGGTTACGTCGCTGTCGTCGTCCACGTCGACGGGGCTGTCGTCAGCTAACAGTTCGATCACGTCGCTGTCCACGTCGACCTCGACCGGCATCAACTCGTTGTCCACGGGCATCAGCTCGGCTAACAGCTCGGTTACGTCGCTGTCGTCGTCCACGTCGACGGGGCTGTCGTCAGCTAACAGTTCGATCACGTCGCTGTCCACGTCGACCTCGACCGGCATTAACTCGTTGTCCACGGGCATCAGCTCGGCTAACAGCTCGGTCACGTCGCTTTCGTCGTCCACCTCGACGGGCCTGTCGTCGGCCAACAGCTCGATCACCTCGCTGTCGACCTCGACCTCGACCGGCATTAACTCGTTGTCCACGGGCATCAGCTCGGCCAATAGCTCGGTCACGTCGCTTTCGTCGTCCACCTCGACGGGTCTGTCATCGGCCAACAGCTCGATCACTTCGCTGTCGACCTCGACCTCGACCGGCATCAACTCGCTGTCCACGGGCATCAGCTCGGCCAATAGCTCGGTCACGTCTCTGTCGTCGTCCACGTCGACCGGCCTCTCGTCGGCCAACAGCTCGATCACTTCGCTGTCGACCTCGACTTCGACTGGCATCAACTCGTTGTCCACGGGCATCAGCTCGGCAAACAGCTCGGTCACGTCTCTGTCGTCGTCCACGTCGACCGGCCTCTCGTCGGCCAACAGCTCGATCACTTCGCTGTCGACCTCGACTTCGACCGGCATCAACTCGTTGTCCACGGGCATCAGCTCGGCAAACAGCTCGATCACCTCGCTGTCGACCTCAACCTCGACCGGCATCAACTCGTTGTCCACGGGCATCAGCTCGGCCAATAGCTCGGTCACGTCGCTTTCGTCCTCCACGTCGACCGGCCTTTCGTCGGCCAACAGCTCGATCACCTCGCTGTCCACGTCGACCTCGACCGGCATCAACTCGTTGTCCACGGGCATCAGCTCGGCAAACAGCTCGGTCACGTCTCTGTCGTCGTCCACGTCGACGGGTCTGTCGTCGGCCAACAGCTCGATCACCTCGCTGTCGACCTCAACTTCGACCGGCATCAACTCGCTGTCCACGGGCATCAGCTCGGCTAACAGCTCGGTTACGTCGCTGTCGTCGTCCACGTCGACGGGCCTCTCGTCGGCCAACAGCTCGATCACGTCGCTTTCGACCTCCACGTCGACGGGTCTGTCATCGGCCAACAGCTCGATCCTGTCTCTGTCCACGTCGACCTCGACCGGTATCTCGTCGCTGTCCACCGGTCTCAGCTCCTCCACCAGCTCGATCACCTCGCTGTCCACGTCGACCTCGACCGCGATCGAAGCCGCCAAGACGCATTACTACAGCGTCAACGACGGTGGTACGCAACAGGCCAACTACAACAACAACGGCGCGACCGGCGTCAATTCGCTCGCCGCCGGCGTGGCCGCCAGCGCCGCGGGTACGAGCAGCGTCGCAGTCGGCGACACCGCGAACGCGAAGGCAAACGGTGCAGTCGCAATCGGCCAGAACGCGACGGCCAACAACGCCGGCGACGTTGCACTCGGCAGCGGCTCCACGACGGCGGCGCCGAACCCGACGCCGACCGGCACTGTCGGTGGCGTAACGGCGACGTTCCAAGGCGGCAATCCGACCAGCGTGGTCAGCGTGGGTGCGCCTGGCGCCGAGCGTCAGGTGACCAATGTCGCGGCCGGTCGGATCGCCGCGAACAGCACCGATGCGATCAACGGCTCGCAACTCTACGCTACCAATTCGGTCGTGGACTCGCTGTCGACGACGGTGTCGACGTCGGGCAGCGCCATCGCGTCGCTGTCGACCGGTATCACGTCGCTGTCGACGGGCCTCAGCTCGACCAACAGCTCGGTTACCTCGCTGTCGACGTCGACGTCGACGGGCCTCTCGTCGGCCAACAGCTCGATCACTTCGCTGTCCACGTCGACCTCGACGGGTCTGTCGTCGGCCAATAGCTCGATCACTTCGCTGTCCACCTCGACCTCGACCGGCTTGTCGTCGGCCAATAGCTCGATCACCTCGCTGTCGACCTCGACGTCGACCGGCCTGTCGTCGGCCAATAGCTCGATCACTTCGCTGTCGACCTCGACGTCGACGGGTCTGTCCTCGGCGAACAGCTCGATCACGTCGCTGTCGACCTCGACGTCGACGGGTCTTTCGTCGGCCAATAGCTCGATCACCTCGCTGTCGACTTCGACCTCGACTGGCCTCTCGTCGGCGAACAGCTCGATCACGTCCCTGTCCACGTCAACGTCGACGGGCCTGTCGTCCGCGAATAGCTCGATCACGTCGCTGTCGACCTCGACCTCGACCGGTCTCTCGTCGGCTAACAGCTCGATCACCTCGCTGTCGACTTCGACCTCCACCGGCCTGTCCTCGGCGAATAGCTCGATCACTTCGCTGTCCACCTCGACTTCGACCGGCTTGTCGTCGGCAAACAGCTCGATCACTTCGCTGTCCACGTCGACCTCGACGGGTCTGTCGTCGGCGAACAGCTCGATCACCTCGCTGTCGACTTCGACCTCGACCGGCCTGTC
>NZ_JAAGPK010000236.1:0-9037 GCF_017104685.1 Burkholderia sp. Tr-20355
TTTTGCGTGCGGCGCCGGCGGGCGTGCCGGCGGGCGTGCCGGCGGGCGTGCCGGCCGGCGCACTGCGCTCAGGCGCGCTGCAAGGCGATGCCGAGCGATTCGACTGCTTGCGCGATCGCCGCGACCGCGCGCCGGATATCGCCCGAGTCGATCGCGCCGATGCAGCCGACGCGGAACGTCTCGCGCTGCGTGAGCTTGCCCGGATACAGGATGAAGCCCGCGTCGCGCACTGCGTCGTAGAAGCGGCGGAAATCGTAGGCCGGATGGTCGGGGGCGTGGAACGTGACGATCACCGGCGCCTGCACGCGCGCGTCGAGGAACGGCACGAAGCCGAGCGCGCGCATCGATTCGATCAGCGTCCGGCAGTTGTCCGCGTAGCGTGCGCCGCGCGCCGGCTGGCCGCCTTCGGCGAGGTACTGGTCGAGCGCGGCGCGCAGCGCGGCAATCACGTGCGTCGGCGGCGTGAAGCGCCACTGGCCCGTCTTGCGCAGGTACGCGTACTGGTCGTGGAGGTCGAGCGCGAGCGACGGCGAGTTGCCTTCGCATGCGTCGAGCGCGTCGCGCCGCACGATCGCGAATCCCATCCCCGGCACCCCTTCGAGGCATTTGCCGCTTGCCGAGACCAGTGCGTCGATGCCGCTGTCCGCCAGCGCGATCGGCAATGCGCCGAACGAACTCATCGCATCGACGATCAGCCGCTTGCCGTGCCGCCGGCACACGGCCGCGATCGCATCGAGCGGATTCAGGATTCCGGCGCTCGTTTCCAGATGCACGAGCGCGACGTGCGTGATGCGCGGCGCGCGCGCGAACGCGGCCTCGACCGCGGCCGCGTCGACGGCCGCGTCCTCGCCGAACGGCAGCGCGATCGCGTCGATGCCGAGCCGGCCGAGGATCTTCAGGATCCGCGCGCAATACGCGCCGTTGTCGGGCACGAGCACGACGCCGTCGCGCGGCACCAGCGTGCCGAGCGCGGCCTCGACCGAGAACGTGCCGCTGCCCTGCATCGGCACGCACACGTACGCGTCGCCGCCTTGCGCGATCGCGACGAGGTCGGCGCAGACGCTGGCCGTCAGCCGATTGAAAGCGGCGTCCCACGAGCCCCA
Organism: Burkholderia sp. Tr-20355; assembly: GCF_017104685.1. NCBI lineage: Bacteria > Pseudomonadati > Pseudomonadota > Betaproteobacteria > Burkholderiales > Burkholderiaceae > Burkholderia > Burkholderia sp. Tr-20355. Next base: position 1,104 of record NZ_JAAGPK010000236.1, read on the forward strand.
GTCATGTTGCATTGCGTGGCGTGTCGTGGCGGACGTGGTGAGCGGGCCGGGCGTGAGCAGAATCGGATCGGACATGGTTTTTCTCCAGCGGCAGTCGAACGAAATGCCGGGCGGCATTTCTGAATGACTTGCATGATATTGGCAAAATGTGTCATTTTTTGGAAATTGTGGCATTCGTCACGGGTTTGTCATCGAACGCTGTGATCCTTCGGTTGCCGCGCGCAACCCACCGCAGTGCGGCGGCGCGGCAGGCCGTCGGTCGGCCAGCCCGGAGATAACAGGAGAGCCGGATCGTGCCCCGGCCGTTTGGTGTTCCGCCTACGGAGAAGTGAGATGACACTGCAGAAACCCTCGCGCGCCCCTGCCGGCGTGTTCCGCAAGCTCGCGCTGGCCGCCTGCGCCGCCGGTCTGCTGCAAGGCGCCGCGATGCCGGCGCAGGCGGCCAACGCGGTCGTGCTGTACACGGCGGACGGCCTCGAGAACCTCTATCGCGACGTGCTGCCGGCCTTCGAGAAGAAGGAAGGCGTCAAGGTCAACATCGTGACGGCGGGCAGCGGCGAGGTCGTGAACCGCGCGAACATCGAGAAGAATTCCCCGAAGGCCGACGTGATCGTCACGCTGCCGCCGTTCATCCAGCAGGCCGGCCAGATGGGCCTGCTGCAGGCGTACCAGAGCGTGAACTACAAGAACGTGCCGGCCATCGCGAAGGCCGAGGACGGCACGTGGGCGACGTTCGTGAACAACTACTTCTCGTTCGCGATCAACCCGGAAGTCGTGAAGAACCAGCCGAAGACGTTCGCCGACCTGCTGTCGCCGGCCTACGCGGGCAAGGTCGCGTACTCGAACCCGGCCACGGCCGGCGACGGGATGGCCGTGCTGATCCTGACGACGTCGCTGATGGGCGAGGACAAGGCATTCGACTACCTCGCGAAGCTGTCGCAGAGCGTGAAGTTCCATACGAAGGGCACGGGCTATCTGAACGTGCTGCTGTCGCGCAACGAAATCAGCGTCGCGAACGGCGACCTGCAGATGGACCTCGACGACGCCGAACACGGCGCGCTGTCCGTCAAGCCGATCTTCCTGGCCGCGAAGGACGGCGACCAGCCGACCACGTTCCAGCTCCCGTACGGCATCGGCCTGATCAAGAGCGGCCCGAACCAGGATGCCGGCAAGAAGCTGATCGACTACCTGATGTCGACGGACGTGCAGTCGAAGGTGCCGGACATGTACGGCATCCCGGGCCGCACGGACGTGCCGCTGGCCGGCAAGAACGGCGAAGCGGTCAAGAAGGCGATCGCGGGCGTGAAGCTGATCCCGGTCGACTGGACCCAGGTGATGGCGAAGAAGCCGGTGTGGATCGAGCGCTGGAAGAAGGACGTGATCGGCAGCTCGGGCAAGCCGCTCGACGTCGTCAAGCCGAAGTGATCGGCGCACGCCGCCTGTATTAGCGAGCAAGAGGATGAACCCGGTGGAAACCGCCCTGACCCATCCCGGCGCATTCGGCGCCGCCGAACCGCGCGCGACGCTGCGGTCCGGCGCGCCGGGCGGCGTGCAGATCGAACACCTGAGCGTGCGCTACGGCGCACGCACGGTGCTGGAGGATCTGTCGCTGTCGATCGGTGCCGGCGAATTTCTGACCGTGCTCGGCAAGAGCGGCTGCGGCAAGACCACGCTGCTGCGCTTCATCGCTGGGTTCGTGAAGGCCGATGGCCTGACCGGCACGCTGACCGTGGCCGGACGCGATCTGACCTATGCGCCGCCGCACAAGCGCAATCTCGGTCTGCTGTTCCAGAATTACGCGCTGTTCCCGCACCTGTCGGTGTTCGAGAACGTCGCATTCGGGCTGCGCGCACGCGGCATGGCGTCGTCGGAAGTGACGCGCCGCGTTGCCGACGCGCTGAAGCTCGTGCAGCTCGGCGATGCCGGCCATCATCTGCCGGCGCAGTTGTCGGGCGGGATGCAGCAGCGCGTCGCGCTGGCGCGCGCGCTCGTGATCGAGCCGGACGTGCTGCTGCTCGACGAGCCGCTGTCGGCGCTCGACGCCAACCTGCGCGCATCGGTGCGCAGCGAACTGAAGGCGCTGCACGAGCGCCTGCCGAACCTGACCGTCGTCTGCGTGACGCACGACCGCGACGACGCGCTCGTGCTGTCCGACCGCGCGCTTCTGATGCGCGACGGCCGCATCGCGCAGCTCGGCACGCCGCAGCAGCTGTACGACGCGCCGCGGGACGGCTACGTCGCCCGCTATCTCGGCCCGGCGAACCTGCTGCCGCCGCACGTGATCTTCCCGCTCGGCGATCCGCGCCACGAAGTGCGCGGCAAGGTCGCCTGCGTGCGCCCCGAGCGCCTGACCGTGATGCCGCCCGCCGCGGGCGGCCTGCACGGCACGGTGTCGTCCGTCGAATGGCAGGGCGCGGACCTGTCGATCGCGGTCGTGATCGACGCGGCGCCCGACGAGCCCGTGCGCGTCACGATGCAACGCGGCCGCGGCGCGGCCCCCGAGCGCGGTGCGCGCGTGTCCCTGCATTGCGAGGCAGACGATGTCGTCCTTATCGAGCCCTGAAGCCGGCCTGCCGCCGCACGTGCTCGCGTCGGCCGCCGCGCATGCCGCCGCCGCGCGGCGCCGCAAGCGCAGGGGCGACCTGCACCTGGCCGCGCTCGCCATCGTCGTGCTCGGCCCGCTCGTCGTCTATCCGCTGGTGCGGCTCGTGCTGCTGAGCCTGTCGGGCGATCACGGGCTGAGTTTCGCCGCGTACCGGACCTTCTTCGGCAACCCCGATACGCGCGGCGTGCTGCTGACGACGCTCGGCGTGCTGTTCGCGAGCGCCGGCACCGCATCGGTGCTAGGCGTGCTGCTGGCCGCGCTGCTGTTCTTCAAGCCGTTCCCGGGCGCGTCGCTCGTCACGCGCTTCCTGGAGTTGTACGTCGCGTTTCCGTCGTTTCTCGTCGCGTTCACGCTGATCTTCCTGTACGGCTCGCAAGGGTCGATCAGCATCGCGCTGCAGCACCTGTTCCATCTCGAGAACCCGCCGCTCGATTTCCTGTTCGGCATCGGCGGCGTGATTCTCGCGCAGACCGTGTTCTACACGCCGTTCGTCGTACGGCCGACGCTCGCGTCGTTCGCGACGCTCGACCTGCGTCTGATCGAGGCCGCGCGCAGCCTCGGCGCGCCCGGCTGGATGCTCGCGCGTCGCGTCGTGCTGCCGATCGCGTGGCCGGGCATTGCCGCCGGCACCGTGCTGTGCTTCCTGCTGACGCTGAACGAGTTCGGCATTCTGCTCGTGCTCGGCAGCGCGCGGCTCGTCACGCTGCCGGTCGCGATCTACAGCAGCGCGACCGTCGATCTCGACCTGCCGACCGCATCGGCCGGCGCGGTCGTGATGCTGGCGTTGTCGCTGGCGCTGTACGCGGTTTATCGCCGGGTGAACCGGCGTGCGACGGGAGGGAACGATGTCCGCTGAATTTCGTATCGGGCAAGCCGTGCCGCGCCACCGGATCGGCCGGAGCGACGCGCTGCTCAAGCATGCGACGCGCGCCGCGCTCGCGCTCGCCGCGTTCGCGTGCTTCTGGCTGTTCGTGCTGCCGGTCGTCGTCGTCGCGCTGTCGAGCGTGTCGACGCAATGGTCGGGCACGATCCTGCCGGCCGGCTACAGCCTGCGCTGGTTCGAGCGGCTCGGGTCGCCGGAATACGACGCGCTGCTGACGAGCCTCGAAATCGGCTTCGGCGTGTCGGCGATCGGCACGATCCTCGGGCTGTGGCTCGCGCTTGCGCTCGAAGGGCGCGACCGGCGCGGCCTCGGCGCGGTGGTCGACGCGCTCGTGATGGTGCCGAACGGCGTGCCGAGCGTCGTGCTCGGGCTCGCGGTGCTGATCGCGTATCACCAGAAGCCGCTCGACCTGTCGAGCTCGGCGGCGATCGTCGTGCTCGTGCAGCTCGCGCTGATCTTGCCGTTCTGCTATCGCTGCGCGGCCGCCGCACTGCGTCCGGAGTTGACCGTGCTGCGCGAAGCCGCCTCGAGCCTCGGTGCGCCGCCCGCGATGGTGCTGCGCCGCGTGCTGCTGCCGCAGCTCGTGCCGGCGCTGCGCGCGAGCCTCGCGCTCGGCTTCGCCCTGTCGCTCGGCGAGCTCGGCGCGACGCTGACGGTCTATCCGCCCGGCTTCGCGACCGTGCCGATCGTCGTGATCGGGCAGGTCGAGCGCGGTTACTACCTGCCGGCCTCGGCGCTGTCGTTGCTGATGCTCGGCGCGTCGCTCGCGGCGCTGCTGCTGATCGCGGCGCGGGTGCCGCGCGGCACGCGGGCGGCATCATGAACGCCGCGTTCGCATTGCGCCATCCCGGTGACGCGTCGGCGGCCGGTGCATCGACGGATCTCGCGGGCCGCTCGATCGACGTCAACGGCCGGCGCTACCGGTTGCCGGTCGAGCCGACCGTCGTCGTCTGCGTCGACGGCTGCGAGTACGACTATCTCGAAAAGGTGGTGGACGCGGGCGTCGCGCCGTTCATCGGCCGGATGATCGCGGAAGGCACGGCCTGGCGCGGCGATTGCATCGTGCCGACCTTCACCAACCCGAACAACCTGTCGATCGTCTGCGGCGTGCCGCCGTCGGTCCACGGGATCTGCGGCAACTATTTCTGGGATCCGGCCGCCGACGGCGGGCGCGGTGCCGAAGTGATGATGAACGACCCGGCCTACCTGCGGGCCGGCACACTGCTCGCGGCGGCGTCCGACGCCGGCGTGCGGGTGGCCGTCGTGACGGCGAAGGACAAGCTGCGCCGGCTGCTCGGCTGGCAGATGCACGGCATCTGCTTTTCCGCCGAGAAGGCCGCGCAGGCGAATCTCGCGGAAAACGGCATCGTCGACGTGCTCGACTGGGTCGGCCTGCCGTCGCCGGACGTCTACAGCGCGGCGTTGTCCGAATTCGTGTTCGCGGCCGGCGTGCGGCTCGCGCAGACGCGGCAGGTCGACCTGATGTACCTGTCGACCACCGACTACGTGCAGCACAAGTGCGAGCCGGGCAGCGCGGGCGCGAACGCGTTCTACGCGATGATGGACGGTTACCTCGCGCAACTCGACGCGCTCGGCTGGGCGATCGGGCTCACGGCCGACCACGGGATGAACGCGAAGCACGACCCGGCGACCGGCCGGCCGAACGTCATCTATCTTCAGGATGCGTTCGACGGCTGGTACGGCGCGCAGTCCGCACGCGTGATCCTGCCGATCACCGATCCGTACGTCGTGCATCACGGCGCGCTCGGCTCGTTCGCGACGATCTATCTCGCGCCGGATGTCGACCGCGCCGAGGCGATGTGGCGCGTCGGCGGCCTCGACGGTGTCGAGCTCGTGCTCGACAACGCGGAAGCCGCCGCACGTTTCGAGCTGCCGGCCGACCGGATCGGCGATCTCGTCGTGATCGGCCGCCGCGACATGACGCTCGGCACGCGCGCGCGCGAACACGACCTGTCGGGCCTCACCGTGCCGCTGCGTTCGCACGGCGGCGTGTCGGAGCAGGAAGTGCCGTTGCTGTTCAATCGGCGTATCGAGCGGGACGATCCCGCGCGTCGCCCGCGCAATTTCGACGTGTTCGATTTCGTGCTGAACCGGATCGCGACATGATGGCGCATCCCCGACACGATCACCCGGCGTTTCGCGCGGAGGCGCTGCGCTGGTGCGGTACGCGCGCGATGCGCGAGCGTACGCTCGACGTGACGGACCCGTATACGGGCATGCGCGTCGGCACCGCGCCGCTCGCGAGCGTCGACGACGTGCGCGCGGCGTTCGATTACGCGCTTGCCTATCGGCCGAAGCTCACGCGCTACGAGCGTTCGCAGATTCTCGAACGGGCGGCCGCGCTGCTGCGTGAACGCACCGAGGAAGCCTCCGATCTGATCACGCTCGAATCGGGGCTGTCGAAGCAGGATTCGCGCTACGAGATCGGCCGCGTCGCCGATGTGCTGAAGTTCGCGGCGGTCGAGGCATTGCGCGACGATGCGCAGAGCTTCTCCTGCGACCTGACGCCTCACGGCAAGGCGCGGCGCGTGTTCTCGCAGCGGCAGCCGCTCGACGGCGTGATCGTCGCGATCACGCCGTTCAATCATCCGATGAACCAGGTCGCGCACAAGATCGCGCCGGCGATCGCGACCAACAACCGCGTGATCGTGAAGCCGTCGGAGAAGGTGCCGCTGTCGGCGTTCTATCTGGCCGACCTGCTGCACGAAGCCGGGTTGCCGGCGCCGATGCTGCAGGTGCTGACCGGCGACCCGGCCGAGATCGCGGACGCGCTCGTCACGCATCCGCATGCGTCGCTGATCACGTTCACGGGCGGCGTGGCGATCGGCAAGGCGATTGCCGCGCGGGCCGGCTACCGGCGCATCGTGCTGGAGCTGGGCGGCAACGATCCGCTGATCGTGCTTGAAGACGCCGATCTCGAGCGCGCGGCGTCGCTGGCGGTGCTGGGTTCGTACCGGAATTCGGGTCAGCGCTGCACGGCCGTCAAGCGGATGCTGGTACAGCGTTCGATCGCGCCCGCGTTCACCGAATTGCTGGTCGAGAAGACGCGCGCATGGACGTACGGCGACCCGTTCGATCCCGCGAACGAAATGGGCACGGTGATCGACGAGGCGGCGGCGCGCCTGTTCGAGGCGCGCGTGGAAGAGGCGGTCGCGCAGGGCGCGCGCCTGCTGACCGGCAACGTGCGGCGCGGCGCGCTGTATGCGCCGACCGTGCTCGACAACGTCGATCCGTCGATGACGATCGTGCGCGAGGAGACCTTCGGGCCCGTATCGCCGGTGATCACGTTCGATACGATCGACGACGCGATCCGGATCAGCAACGGAACGGCGTTCGGGTTGTCGTCGGGGGTGTGTACCGACAGCACGGCGGCCGTCGTGCGGCTCGTGAACGAACTGAACGTCGGCACGGTGAATGTATGGGAGGTGCCCGGATACCGGATCGAGCTGTCGCCGTTCGGCGGCATCAAGGATTCGGGGCTCGGTTACAAGGAAGGCGTCCAGGAGGCGATGAAGAGCTTCACGAACCTGAAGACGTTTTCGCTGCCTTGGGAGTAAGCGTATGGCATTGACGGTGGAGGAGATCCACGGGCTGTATCGCGAGCATGGCCATGTGGCCTATAGCGGAGAGCCGGTCACGCAGCTCGAGCATGCGTTGCAGAGCGGCTTGCTGGCGGAAGCGGCGGGCGCCGGCGAGACGCTGGTCGCGGCGGCGTTCCTGCACGACCTCGGGCATCTGCTGAATCGCCGGGGCGAGACGCCGAGCGCGCGCGGGATCGACGATCTGCATCAGTATTACGTGCTGCCGTTCCTGAGGCCGCTGTTTTCCGACGCGGTGCTGGAGCCGATCCGGCTGCACGTCGACGCGAAGCGCTGCCTGTGCCGCACGGACGCCGGCTACTTCGAGAGCCTGTCGCCGGACTCGGTGCGCAGTCTCGCGTTGCAGGGCGGCATCTTCAGTGAAGAGGACGCGACGGCATTCCTGCTGCGCCCGTTCGCGGAGGATGCGCTGCGTCTGCGCCGCTGGGACGATACGGCAAAGGAACCAGGCAAGGCGACACCGGATCTCGATCACTATATGGAGATCGTCGCGCGCCAGGCACGCACGGACTGACGGCGGTTCGGCCGCTTCCCTAAAACGTCCCGCACGCGGCAGCGTGCGGGACCTTATATTTTTTGCGAAACCCCTTGCGCGATTGCCGACGGGTGCATAGAATCACGCCTCTTTCGCGCTCACGGAAACGCGGCGCGGAAGGAAGGGAAGCAGTGCGGTTGAGGCTTGGCAGGAACGGCCTCGGCGTACGGAAGTTGAGCCCCGCGGTCGCAACGACGTAGTGCAAAAAGTTGTTGACGAGCTGCGAAACACGGTTCATAATCTCGCTTCTCTGCTGCTGAAAACGCAGCGCTGCCGGGAAACACGATGTTC
>NZ_JAAGPK010000237.1:0-8978 GCF_017104685.1 Burkholderia sp. Tr-20355
GCCGGTGCACGCAGGACATGCTGTCTTTTGCCTTATAAGCCGACCGCGGGGCTCTACCTTGACCTTACCCCTCTTGCCCTAACGTCCGACCGGACGATCTCGCCGCTGTTCGACGGCATCGCGGTGACGGGCAGTGCGGGCGAACGCGCGCTGATCGACACGGTGTGCGAACGCGCCGGGCCGCGCGCGGTGCCGCTGGCGGGCGCATTGCCGCTCGGCGAGCTCGGCGCGCTGATCGAGAGGGCCGACCTGCTGCTGTCGAACAACAGCGGCCCCGTGCATCTCGCGGCCGCGCTCGGCACGCCGGTCGTCGACCTGTACGCGCTGACCAATCCGCAGCACACGCCGTGGCGCGTGCCGCACCGCGTGCTGAACGTCGACGTCCCGTGCCGCAACTGCTACCGCAGCACATGCAACCAGCCGGGCCATCCATGCCTGCTCGGCGTGCGGGTCGACGATGTGGTGGCCGCCGTGCACACGCTGCTGCACGACCGCGCGCGCCATGCGCAACGCACGGCCGCACGGGCCGCCGCACGCGGCGCCGAGCCGGTCGCGATGTCCGCATCGAACGTGATTCCGTTCGCGCACGTCATCACGAGGAACTGACGCATGCCAGACCCGATCCATACGCTCGGCATCAATGCCGCGTTCCACGACAGCGCCGCGTGCATCGTGCGCGACGGCGTCGTGATCGCGGCGGCCGAGGACGAACGCTTCACGCACGTGAAGCACGCGAAGCGCCCGGTGCCGTTCTCGACCTGGGAGCTGCCTTACCACGCGATCGACTATTGTCTGGACGAGGCCGGCATCACGCTGGCGGACGTCGATCACGTCGCGTATTCGTACGACCCGTGGCTCGAACTCGACCGCGAGGGCGGCCCGCCGGTGCTGACGTTGCCGCTGTCGCCGTCCGCGCACGCGCCGCGCGACGACGGCGCGTCGCCTTGGCATCCGCTGTTCCTGTCGTCGATCGTCAACGCGCCGCGCCAGCTCGCGGGCGGCGCGCCGCATCATCTGCAGCGGCGTTTTCGCGGTGTCACGCACGACGGACCGTTTCGCTGGCATTTCGTCGAGCACCATCTCGCGCACGAGGCGAGCGCGTTTCTCGCGGCGCCGTTCGGGCGCTGCGCGGTGATGACGATGGACGGGCGCGGCGAGCGGGCGACGACCAGCTACGGCGTATTCGACGGCCGCAGCTACCGGCGGCTCGGGCAGGTGAACCTGCCGCACTCGCTCGGGCTGCTGTACGAGCGCCTGACCCGCCATCTCGGCTTCCTGCACTCGTCCGACGAATACAAGGTGATGGCGCTCGCGTCGTACGGCAAGCCGGTATTCGCCGACGCGATGCGCCAACTGGTGCGGTATCGCGGCGAAGGGCGCTACGACGTGGCCGATGCCGATCTGGTTGCGCTGTTCGGCGCGCCGCGTGAACGCGGCGGCCCGATCGAGCCGCATCATTACGACATCGCGCATGCGTTGCAGCTCGTGCTCGAGGAAACGACGCTGCAGGCGGTCGACTGGCTGGCCGCCGAGACGGGCGAGCGGCAGCTCGCGATGGCGGGCGGCGTCGCGCTGAACTGCGTGATGAACGCGAAGATCCGCGATCGCGGCCCGTTCGACGAGGTCTGGGTGCAGCCGGCCGCGGGCGATGCGGGCACGGCGCTCGGCGCGGCGTTGTGGACCGACTTCCGGATGCGCGGCGAGCGCGGCGGCTGGCGGATGGATCATGCGTATCTCGGGCCGTCGTACGGCGATGACGCGATCGAGGCGTTCCTGAAGGACGCGCAGCTGCCGTACCGGCGGCTCGCCGACGTCGCCGCGCAGACGGCCGCGCTGCTCGCGGAGAACCGTGTGATCGGCTGGTTCCAGGGGCGCATGGAGTTCGGCCCGCGCGCGCTCGGCGCACGCTCGATCCTCGCGTCGCCGATCGACCCGGACATGCAGCACAAGCTGAACCGGATCAAGGATCGCGAGGACTTCCGGCCGGTCGCGCCGGTGGTGCTCGAAAGCCGCGCGCATCACTGGTTCGCCGGCGGCCGGCAGACGCCGCTGCGCGCGCCGTTCATGCTGTTCGTCTACGACGTCGTGCCCGAACGCGCCGCGCGGATTCCGGCCGTGCGTCACACCGACGGCACCGCGCGCGTGCAGACCGTCGACGAGCGGCAGCATCCGCTGCTGCATGCGCTGCTGACCGAGTTCGATGCGCTCACCGGCGTGCCGGTGCTCGTCAACACGTCGTTCAATACGCGCGGCGAGCCGATCGTTTGCACGCCGCGCGATGCGATCGAATGCTTCTGGACGTCGCCGCTCGACGCGCTCGTGATCGGCCCGTTCCTGCTGGAGAAGCCGAGATGAACGCGCGCGCCACGCACCTGCCGCCCGTGGTGTCGGTCGTCGTGCCGACCTACCGGCGGCCCGACCTGCTCGAACGCTGCCTTGACGCGCTTTGCGTGCAGGTGTTCGACCCGACCACCTACGAGATCGTCGTCGTGGACGACGATCCGGCCGGCAGCGCGCGCCCCGTCGTCGACGCGTGCCGCGCACGCGTGACCGACGTGCCGGTGATCCGCTACATGACCGCGCCAGACACGCAGGGGCCGGCCGGCGCGCGCAACGTCGGCTGGCGCAGCGCGTGCGGCGCATTGATCGCCTTCACCGACGACGACACGATTCCCGACCCGACGTGGCTGCGCCACGGTGCGGCCGCGCTGCTCGCCGAGCCGTCGGCGGCCGCCGCGGCCGGCCGCATCGACGTGCCGCTGCGGCCGTGTCCGACCGACTACGAACGCGACGCGGCCGGCCTTGCGCACGCGGAATTCGCGACCGCGAACTGCTTCGTGCGTCGCGCGGCGCTCGAGCGGGTGGGCGGCTTCGACGAACGCTTCACGCGCGCGTGGCGCGAGGATGCGGACCTGATGTTCGCGCTGCGCGAGCATGCGGGGCCGATCGTCGGCGCCGACGCCGCGCGCATCGTGCATCCGGTGCGTCCCGCGCACTGGGGGGCCAGCGTCGGCCAGCAGTCGAAGGTGTATTTCGACGCGCTGCTGTACAAGAAGCATCGCGCGACCTACCGGCGCCACATCCGGCCGGTGCCGCCGTGGCACTACTACGCGGCCGTGCTGGCGGCACTCGGCGCGATCGCGTGTTTCGCGGCCGGATGGCCGGCGCCGGGCGCGGCGTGCGCCGCCGGCTGGGCCGTGATCACCGCGGCGTTCTGCGTGAAGCGATTGCGCGGCACGCAGCTCACGCCGTCGCACGTCGCGGAGATGATCGTCACGTCCATCGCGATTCCGCCGGTGTCGGTGTACTGGCGCATGCGAGGGGCGCTGCATTTTCGGGTGCTCTTCCTATGATGCTCGACCACGGTTTCGACGCCGGCAGCGCGCGCGGCCCGAGGCGGATCGCGGTATTTCGCGCGCTGCAGCTCGGCGACATGCTGTGCGCGGTGCCCGCGTTGCGCGCGCTGCGGCACGGCGAGCCCGATGCGCGCATCACGCTGATCGGCCTGCCGTGGGCGCGCGAGTTCGCGTCGCGCTTCTCGGACTACATCGACGGCTTCATCGCGTTTCCAGGCGCGCCCGGGCTCGCCGAGCAGCCCGAACCCGACGCGGCCACGCGCGAGGCGTTCGTCGCCGAATGCCGTTCGCGCGACTTCGACCTCGCGATTCAGCTGCACGGCAGCGGCGCGCACACGAACGCGATCGTCGCGTCGCTCGGCGCGATGCGCACGGCCGGTTTCGTGCCGGCCGACGGCGGCACGACCGTGCTCGATTGCGCGCTCGCGTGGCGCGACGACGAACCGGAAGTGACGCGCTACCTGGCGCTCACCCGCAAGCTCGGCTACGCGGATCGCGGCGACCACCTCGAATTCCCGCTTGGCGGCCTCGACCATGCGCTGTGGCAGGTACTCAGCGACGAACACGCACTCGATCCGGGGCGCTACGTGATCGTCCATCCCGGCGCGCGGATGGCGTCGCGGCGCTGGCCGGTCGAACGCTTCGCGCTTGCCGCGCGGCAGCTTGCCGACGACGGCTGGCAGGTCGTGCTGACCGGCACGCGCGCGGAAATGGCGCTGGCCGGCGCATTCGCCGAGCGCCTCGCGCGGCCGTGCGTGAACCTGTGCGGGCGCACGCCGCTCGGTGCGCTCGCGGCCTTGATCGCCCGCGCGCGGCTGCTGTTGTGCAACGACACGGGCGTGTCGCATATCGCGGCGGCGCTCGGCACGCCGAGCGTCGTCGTCGCGTGCGGCAGCGATACCGCACGCTGGGCGCCGCTCGACGGCGCGCGCCATCGCGTGCTCGCCAATTATCCGGCGTGCCGGCCCTGTATGTTCGACACCTGCCCGTACGGGCACGAATGCGCGACGGCCATTGGCGTCGGCGACGTGATCGGCCAGGCGGGCGACCTGCTCGCGAAGGAGAGACGTCATGTCACGTAAGCGGTTGCGCGTGCTGACCTGGCACGTGCATGGCAACTACCTGTATTACCTGTCGCACGCGCCGCACGACTTCTACCTCGTGACGAAGCCGCAGCATCCGCCCGGCTATGCGGGCCGGGTCGGGCACCTGCCGTGGGGCGACAACGTGCACGAGGTGCCGGTCGAGTGCGTGCGCGACACCGAATTCGACTGCGTGCTGTACCAGCATGCGAATCATTACCGGCACGACCGCCTGCGGCTGCTGAGCGACGCGCAGCGTGCGCTGCCGACGCTGTTCGTCGAGCACGATCCGCCGCGCGAGCATCCGACCGACACGCTGCACCCGGTGCAGGACCCGAACGTGTTGCTCGTGCACGTGACGGCGTTCAACGCGCTGATGTGGGACAGCGGCGTGACGCCGACGCGCGTGATCGAGCATGGCGTGCCGACGCCCGAGGGCGTCGAGTATCGCGGCACGCTGCCGAAGGGCGTGACGGTGGTGAACCATCTCGCGCGGCGCGGCCGGCGCCTCGGCGCGGACCTGTTCGAGGCCGTGCGTCACAGCGTGCCGATCGACCTGGTCGGGATGGGGTCGGCCGAACTCGGCGGGATCGGCGAGGTGCCGAACCCGGCGCTGCCGCAGTTCCTGTCGCACTACCGGTTCTTCTTCAACCCGATCCGCTACACGAGCCTCGGGCTCGCGGTGATCGAGGCGATGATGGTCGGGCTGCCGATCGTCGCGCTCGCGACGACCGAGATGGCGCAGCTCGTCCGGAGCGGCTTCAACGGCGTGGCCGATACGCGATTGAGCGTGCTGGTCGATGCGATGCGCATGCTGATCCGCGAGCCGGAACTCGCGCGCGAGTGGGGCGCGGCTGCGCGCCGCGACGCCTGCGAACGCTTCGGCATCGAACGGTTCGCGCGCGACTGGGACGCGGCGCTGCGCGATGTGACCGCGTGACGCGCGCCGCTTACGGGTTCGCGGCGGGCGAATCGGGCGCGCTGCTGCCGTTTGGATTCGGCTGATATGCGCCGCCGCTGACCGCATTGCGCTCGTGTTCGGGCAGCAGCGCGAGGCGGTTGTACAGCGTCTTCAGGCTGATGCCGAGCGCCTTCGCGGTGCGCGGCTTGTCGCCGTTGAAGTGCCGCAGCGACGCGACGATGAAGCGCTGCTGCGTATGCGCGAGCGTCGTGCCGATATGCAGCGTCATCGCGTTGTGACGCACCTCCTCGCGCGGCGGCTGGCGGCGCGGCAACTGCAGTTCGATCTGCTCGTCGGCAAGGATGAACGCGCGCTCCAGCGCGTTGCGCAGCTCGCGCACGTTGCCGGGCCACGTATACGCGCGCAACGCCTTCATCGCCTGCGTGGACAGCCGCTTTCGCGTACGGTGCCGCGCATTCAGTCGTTCGACGATCTGCAGCGCGATATCGCCGACATCGTCCTCGCGCTGCCTGAGCGCGGGCACATGCAGCGCGACCGGCGCGATCCGGTAGAACAGGTCCTCGCGCAGCCGCCCGGTGCGCAGCGCCTCGACGGGATCGTGATGGGTGGCCGCGACGATCCGCACGTCGAGCGGAACCGGCTCGTGGCCGCCCACGCGCACGATCGTGTTCGTCTCCAGCGTGCGCAGCAGCTTGACCTGCAGCTCGGCCGGCATTTCGGCGATCTCGTCGAGAAACAGCGTGCCGCCGCGTGCGGCTTCGAACATGCCCACGTGCTGCGAAATGGCGCCCGTGAAGCTGCCTTTTTCGTGGCCGAACAATTGCGATTCCGCGATGTCGTGCGGTATCGCGCCGCAGTTCACGGGGACGAATGGCCCGCGCCGGCGCGGGCTCATGTCGTGAATGAGCCGCGCGACGATGTCCTTTCCGGCACCGCTTTCGCCGACGATCAATACGCTGATGCGCGTCGCCGCCACGCGCGATACCTTCAACAACAGATCCTGAATCGTACGCGAGCGACCGAACAGACGTGCACCCTCATCGACTGATTTCGACATGATGTGAGATCGAATTGGGAAAATATGACCGAATGCGTCGAAGCTGGATGAAAAAATGACGTGGCACACGTCGTTTTTCATGTATCGAGGATACATTTTGTGCCAATTTCGCGGCATTGAATCTGGCAATGCAGGTAGCGTCGACAGATAGATTTATTAGATGAACGACGAATGCGCAACCTCGTTCTTCTATACTGCCTAAGCACTTGTTTGTCAGTGCAGGACAGCTTGTCTGCCCGTTCGCGTACGGCGCAAAACGCGCCGCCGCGGCCTGCGCGGCGGCGCGTTTTGCGCCGTACCTGTCGCGGTGCCGGCCGACGATCGCGCCGGGCCGCATTTCAAGGAGCCTCGATGCCATATGTCCTGATCGTCGAAGACGATGCCGATACGCGAACGATGCTGGCCACGCTTGCGCGCACGCAGCAGCTTGCGTGCGATACGGCGGCCACGCTCGAAGAGGCGCGTACGCTGGTCTCGACGAATACGCCCGATCTCGTGCTGTGCGATCTCGTGCTGCCGGACGGCAACGGCATGGATCTGTTCGACGCGTTGCCCAAGCGCGCGCATTGCGAAATGGTGTTGACCACCGGCCACGCGAGCCTGGAAACCGCGATCGACGCATTGCGGCGCGGCGCGACCGACTATCTGGTGAAGCCGCTCAACATGCAGCGGCTGAACAGCATCTTTGCGCGCGTGCCGCGCACGACCGCGCTGCACGAGGAAATCGCGGAGCTGCGCTCGGAGCTGAAGCGCCTCGGCCGCTTCGGCCGCATGCTCGGCAGTTCGCCCGCGATGCAGGCCGTCTACGACGCGATCGGGCGTGTGGCGCGCACCGAGGCGTCGGTCCTGCTCACCGGCGAATCGGGCACCGGCAAGGAACTCGCCGCGCAGACCGTGCACGACCTGAGCCTGCGCCGCCGCGGTCCGTTCCTCGCGGTGAACTGCGGCGCGATCGCCGCGAACCTCGTCGAGAGCGAGATGTTCGGCCACGACCGCGGCAGCTTCACCGGCGCGGAGCGCCAGCACAAGGGCTTCTTCGAACGCGCGGACGGCGGCACGCTGTTTCTCGACGAGATCACCGAAATGCCGCTCGAGTCGCAGGTCAAGCTGTTGCGCGTGCTGGAAACGGGCCGCCTCACGCGACTCGGCTCGACGCGCGAGATCGACGTCGACGTGCGCATCGTTGCCGCGACGAACCGCGATCCGGAAGCCGCGATGGCGGACGGCAAACTGCGGCCCGACCTGTTCCACCGGATCAACGTGTTCCCGATTCCGCTGCCGTCGCTGCGCGAGCGCGGCGACGACATCCCGATGCTCGCGGATGCGTTCCTGCAGCGCTACAACGAGGAAAGCGGCCGCAACCTGCGTTTCGCGCCGGCCGCGCGCGAAGCGCTGAAGACCTACGAGTGGCCCGGCAACGTGCGTGAGCTGCGCAACTTCGTGCAGCGCGCGAGCATCTTCACCGATGGCGACGTGATCGACACGCTGCCGCCGCCGATCATGGACGAGCTGTCGAACATGGTCGATTCGCACGAGGATCGCGTGACGGTGCCGTTCGGCACGCCGCTCGAGGAAGTCGACCGCAAGCTGATCCTCGGCACGATCGCCCAGTGCGGCGGCGTGAAGGCGCAGGCGGCCGAGGTGCTCGACGTCAGCCTGAAGACGATCTACAACCGGCTCGCGCAACTGGAAGACGAAGCGGAAAAACCGGATTCCTGATGCCGTCGCGATCGCGCTCATGCTCCCGTTCCCGTATCACGACGCGTCTCGCGATCGAGACGGCGGCGCATGCGTTCGATCTGCGGCGCGATCGCACGCCGTTCGCGCAGGATCCACGGCAGGCCGGCGAACGTGCGCGCGATCGCGCGTTCGCGGCGCAGCAGCGGCAGCCGGCGCACGGTGTGCAGCCATGCTGGCGCGGCCGGCCACCGGAGCCATGCGGTCCACACCGCGTTGCGGGCGGCGACGCTGGCGCGTGCCGGCCCGTCCCGGCGCGGCGACGGGTAGTGATGCACCGTGAGATGAGACGCATACACGAGCCAGTGGCCGGCACCGTACAGGTCGAACGCGAGCAGCGCTTCCTCGCCGCCGAGGAAGTAGCGCGGGTGATAGCCGCCGGCTTGCACGAACGCGTCGCGCCGGAATGCGGTCGCGCCGGCCAGCAGCCCGAGGATCGGGCGGCCGGGCAGCGCGACGGGGGCGTCGAGCGGGCTGTCGGCCATCGTCCGACAGGTCGGGTCCTCGCGCTGTGCGGGGCCAACCAGCACGCGCGCCGTGACGGCCGCGACGTGCGGATACGCATCGAGCAGGTTCGCGGCTTCGGCGATCGAACCGGGCGCCCACCACGTGTCGTCGTCGCAGAACGCGACGTGGCGCGTGCGCGCGACGGCCGCGCCGAGATTGCGGCCGGCGGCCCCGAGATTGGCCGGCGCATGCACGAGCGTCGCGTGCGCGAAGCGGTCGCGAATCAGCGCGGCCGTCTCGTGGTCCGACGCATTGTCGACGACGACGATCGCCGGCCGGTCGGGCAGCGCGGTGAGTCGCGCCAGCGTGCGCGCGAG
>NZ_JAAGPK010000238.1:0-8953 GCF_017104685.1 Burkholderia sp. Tr-20355
TCATCGCCGGTTGCGGCGCGGCACGCAGGACCGGCGCGGCATCGTGGCGCTCGACGTGCGTCATGGCCGCACCGAACAGCACCAGGCGATAGCCGACCGCGTAGATCGGGATGATCCGCAGGTTCTTGTCGTGTTCGAGCTGCAGCTTCGAACGGATCCGCGAGATATGGGTGTCGAGCGTGCGCGACGACACGCCGAGCTCGCGGCCCCACACGGCTTCCTGGATTGCCTGCCGCGGCACGATCTTGTTCATGTTGTCGAGCAGGAATTCGACGACGTCGAATTCGCGCGGCGTCACGTCAACGACCTTGTTGTCGATTTCGATCGTGCGGCGCACGAAGTTGATTTTTATGTTGTCGATGTACAGGTATTTGCAATCCATGGTGGCCCTCACATGTCCATTAAGGAGTGTTTGCGGGTCCTGTGATGCAACTTTCGGGCCAGGCAGAGGATTATCGAGCGCCGACCGGCGGCGGCACGGCTGCGCGCGGCCCGGCAGCCTTGAATTTAAAAGAATTTTTAACGGGAGAGGCGAGGCGGACACTGAAGGGGTCCGAGCATCATTGAAGGATTGTTACGTAGCATCGGGTGGGGATGTTACGGGTGAGGGGCGTTACGTCTGACGTAACGCGAGGGGCGGCTGGATGGAGACCGGCCACGGGGGCGTTTCGCCCCGCGGCCGGTGCGCCTGCACATCAGGCCTTCGCGCCCTCCGCCGAATCGAACGGCAGCACGTAGTGCCGCTTGCCCGTCGCCGCGAAGATCGCGTTCGCCACGGCCGGGCCGACCGGCGCGACGCCCGGCTCGCCGACGCCGGTCGGCGCCTCGGCCGACGGCACGATATGCACTTCGACCTTCGGCATCTCGGCCATCCGCAGCACCTGGTAGCCGTCGAAGTTGCGCTGCTCGACCTGGCCGTCCTTCAGCGTGATCGCGCTGTGCATCGCCGCGCCGAGCCCGAAGCCGATGCCGCCCTCCATCTGCGCGGCGACGATGTCGGGATTGATCGCGATCCCGCAATCGACCGCGCACACCACGCGCTCGACCTTCACCTTGCCGTCCGCGTCGACCGACACCTCGGCGACCTGCGCGACATAGCTCTTGAACGCCTCGGCGACCGCGATCCCGCGCCCGCGGCCCTTCGGCAGCGGCTTGGCCGGATCCCAGCCGGCCTTCTGCGCGGCGAGGTCCAGTACCGCGCGCATCCGCGGTTCCTTCTCGAGCAGGTCGCGGCGGAACGCGTACGGATCCTTGCCCGCCGTGTGCGCGGCTTCGTCGATGAACGCCTCCACCGCGTAGGCCGTGTGCGAGCTGCCGACCACGCGCCACCACAGCACCGGCACGCCGGTCTTCGCGGTGGTGAGCTCGACCGACACGTTCGGCACCGCGTACGGCAGGTTCGCCGCACCCTCGACCGACGTCGCGTCGACGCCGTTCTTGACCATGAACGCTTCGAACGGCGTGCCGGCGAGGATCGACTGGCCGACGATCCGGTGGCGCCAGCCGACCAGCTTGCCGTCCGCGGTCAGGCCCGCGTCGAGCTTGTGGAAGTACATCGGGCGGTACAAGCCGCCCTGGATGTCGTCCTCGCGCGTCCACTGCAGCTTGACGGGCTTGCCGTCCGCGCCGAGCGCCTTCGCGATCGACACGGCCTCGACCACGTAGTCCGACCACGCGTTCGCGCGCCGGCCGAAGCTGCCGCCCGCATACAGCGTGTGGATCTGCACCTGTTCGGGTTTCAGCCCCGCCGTCCTGGCCGCGTTGGCCTGGTCGACGGTCTGGAACTGGTCGCCGGCCCAGATTTCGCAGCTGTTCGCCGTCAGCTTGACGACCGCGTCGAGCGGCTCCATCGGCGCGTGCGCGAGATACGGGAATTCGTACGACGCGCTGATCTTGCGCGCCGCGCCCGCGATCGCCGCGTCGGCGTCGCCGTCCTTGCGCGCCGACGTGCCGGGCTTGTCGGCGAGCTGGCGGTATTCGCGCATGATCTCGCCGGACCCGCGTTTTTCCGCGTGCGCGTCGTCCCACTCGACCTTCAGCGCGTCACGGCCCTGTTTCGCGGCCCAGAATCCGTTCGCGACGACTGCCACGCCGCCCGGCACCTGCACGACCGACACGACGCCCGGCACGGCCTTCGCGGCCGTCGCGTCGAACGATTTCACCGTGGCGCCGAAGCGCGGCGGGCGCTGCAGCAGCGCGACGCGCATGCCGGGGAAGGTCGTATCGAGCGTGAAATGCGCGGTGCCGTTCGATTTCGCCGACGCGTCGACGCGCGGGATCCGGTGCCCGATCAGCTTGAAATCGGCCGGCTGCTTCAGCGTGACCTTGTCGGGCACGGGCAGCTTCGACGCATCGGCGACGAGCGTGCCGTACGGCGCCGTTTTGCCGCTCTTCGCGTGCGTGACGACGCCATTGGCGGTCGTCAGCTCGCTGGCCGGCACCTTCCAGCGGGCCGCGGCGGCCGACACCAGCATCGCGCGCGCCTTGCCGCCCGCTTCGCGCAGCTGCTGCCACGAGTTCGCCATCGCCGAACTGCCGCCGGTGCCCTGCATCGTGCCGAACGCGAGGTTCGCGTAGCGCTTCGCATCGGCCGGCGCGCTTTCGACGCGCACGTTCGACCAGTTCGCGTCGAGCTCCTCGGCGACGATCGTCGCGATGCCCGTATACGCGCCCTGGCCCATTTCGACGTGCTTCGCGATGATCGTGACGGTGCCGTCGGGCGTGATGCGCAGGAATGCGTTCGGCGCGAAACCGGCTTCGGGCGCGGTCGCGGCGAGCGCGCGGCGGCCGAAGCCGGTGAAGTCGAAGCCGATGGTCAGGCTGACCGCGGCCGCGGCCCCCGCGGTCTTCAGGAACGTGCGGCGCGACGGACGCACGGAGCCGGTGTTGTCGAGTTCGATCGTCATGGTCAGGCTCCCAGCGTCGCGGCTGCGTCGTGGATCGCGGCCCGGATGCGGGCGTAGGTCGCGCAGCGGCACAGGTTGCCGTTCATCGCGGCATCGATGTCCGCGTCGGTCGGCTTCGGGTTCTGTTCCAGCAGCGCGGTGGCCGACATGATCTGGCCGGACTGGCAGTAGCCGCATTGCGGCACCTGCAGCTTGACCCAGGCGGCCTGCACGGCGTGCGCGGGCTTGCTCTGCAGGCCCTCGATCGTCGTGATGTGCTTGCCCGCGATGCCGGCGAGCGGCAGCACGCACGAGCGGACGGCCTGGCCTTCGAGATGCACGGTGCACGCGCCGCACTGCGCCATGCCGCAGCCGAACTTCGTGCCGGTCAGTCCCGCGTGTTCGCGAATCGCCCAGAGGACGGGCATCGACGGATCGGCGTCGAGCGTGACGTTCTTGCCGTTCAGGACAAACGAGGTAGGCATTTTTATGTCTCCATGGGGAAAACCCGCCATACGGGCAGGTTAGCCGGGAGTGTGCGCGAGCCGCCGCTTTTTGCGTCTACCCAATCCTGCAAATTTATTGAACAATCCTGCAAATCCCCGGCACGCGGCGGGCCGTTTCGCTATGCTCCCGCGACACGGGAAATCATTCGAGGATGCGTCATGGACATGACCGATATCGTGGCGTCGCGCGAATCCGGGCGGCGCGAGCTGGCATCGCTGATTGGCCGTTTCGCACCGGCCGACGGCTCGCATTCGACGGCCGTGCCGGGCTTGATGCTGCATCGGCACACGCGTCCGGTCGATCTCGGCTGCGGCGTGTCGCGGGCCGCGCTGGTGATCGCCGCGCAGGGCGCGAAGCGCGTGATCGTGGCCGGTCACGCTTACGAATACGACACGCACAATTGCCTGATTACGTCGATCGACTTGCCGATCCTCTCGCGCGTGACGCGCGCGTCGCCGGAGGCGCCGTACCTGTGCCTGTCGCTGACGCTCGATCCGCAGCGCATCGTCGAGCTGGCGGCCGAGATGCGGCTGCCCGAGCCCGATGCGGGCCCGGAAGGCGAGGGGATCGCGCTCGCCGAACTGACGCCGCCGCTGCTCGACGCCGCGCTGCGACTGTTGCGCCTGCTCGATACGCCTGCCGACATTCCGGTCGTCGCACCGTTGATCGAAAAGGAAGTGCTGTACCGGCTGATGACGAGCGGGCAGGGCACGCGGCTGCGACACATGGCCATCGCGGGCAGCCAGACGCACCGGATCGCGCGCGCGATCGAATGGATCCGCGATCACTTCGCGGAGCCGATGCGCGTCGAGTCGCTCGCGCAGGCGGTCAACATGAGCGTGTCGTCGCTGCACCATCATTTCAAGCACGTGACGACGCTGAGCCCGCTGCAGTACCAGAAGCAGTTGCGGCTGCACGAAGCGCGGCGGCTGTTGCTGCGGCAGGGCGGCGACGTCGGGTCGGTCGCCGCCGTCGTCGGCTACGAAAGCGCATCGCAGTTCAGCCGCGAATACAGCCGGCTGTTCGGCGCGCCGCCGATGCGCGACGTCGTGCACCTGCGGAAGAAGGAATTGCTCGGCTGAGGTGCCGCCGGCACCGGCCGGCACGCGTCTCGGGCGGTGCGCGGTCATTCATCGCCGTCTCCTTCGTCGAGCATCTCGAGGAACCACAGGTCGATCTGTCCGACGGCGTCGCGCACGCGCTCCATCCCGCTGCACGGGTGCCGTTTCGGCAAGCGCCGGTCCGCCTGTTCCGATGTCGACGAAGCGCCGCGACAGGCGCTCCGGTTTCGCTGACAACCCCGTTGATGCTTGAATGGCGCAAGCGCCGATCGATCGGTGGTGATCTTCATCGCCGTTTCCCCGACACGCAGGTTGCGAGCGGGCCGCCGCCGGTGCTCCGTGTGCCGTGGCGTGCCGCTCGGTGAGAGCCGGACATCAGGCAATCGGCATGCCACGGACGACACGCCGCCGCCGGGCGCGGGCACGGCCATGCCTTCGCCGATCGACAGGCGTGCAGGCGTTTCACGCGTGAATCGTGGGGACAGGCGAATGAGCCGGGCGAGCGCCGGATCAACGCGATTCGATACGATGAAACGCTCGATAAATCAGGCTTTTACGAGATTGTTAACGTAAGGCGCACGTTGAATCGGCATGTTTCATCGATGAGAATCGAGCGGATAAATGCTTGAAAACGTTTCTCGAATGTGTCGCATCCTCGGGGTGTATCCGGCGTGCAAGGTGGGTTGAGCCGGAATGAAAAATGGTGCTTGTGCTTTTGCCGGCATTCCATGTTTACATTTGTTTTAATTATTACGCCGGTAACGGTCGCGATGGCAACATTTTTTGTCGCGCGATCGTGTCGGTATTTTCACGAATGAATCAAATTCGTTTTGCCGAACCGGGGATAAGCAAGCCGAAGACGCATCGAAGGCCGTTGCGTCTGGCGCCGGGGCCGTACGCAGGGTGGATCGATTCTCGTTCGTTTTCGCACGGAAGCCGGGCCGCATACGCATCGAAGCGTCGTTCGTCAGTGGAAACACGGATGCCGCCCGGCGGGCGCCGCGGCGCGCTTCTCAAGTTTGAAACACCCGTTCAACCTGCCGTCCGGCAACGCGCCGCGGGCCGGATTCGTCCGTCTAATCACGGGATTGCGTCATGAAGCGCAGCGATCGCGACGTGTGCCAAACCTTTGCCGCGATACATTCCTGAAACAAAAAACGACGTTTCCGGCGAAAAGCCGCGGCCTGGCGGCGGTTCGGCGCGCGCAACGAACGATGGCGCAACGCGTGGCACGCTGCTTGCGGTATTGGACGCATCGGCGGGCGGTCGACACGATGCAACAAAGATGTGGGGGCGACCAACTCGTCAGTAAGCAGTCGGGGAAACGGCGATGAAGACCATAAGCAGTAGTGTGATCCGCGCGTATTTTGCGCACCAATGGGGTAGTCGGAGAAATCGGGGTGTTGCTCACGACGCAGTGCCAGCGTCGCGGGTATTCCATCGCTTTCCCGGCGTCCGCGCCGGCCGCGTGCCGCGGCGGTTGTCGCGCCTCGTGACGAGCGGGCGACAGGGGTGCCCCCTTTCATTCAGTTCACCCGGATGGGTCAGGCTGTTCGTGCCGGACAGCGTGACGCCGTTTCGTCTTCAACCGTGCAGGGCGGTTTCGATCGCGCCGGGCCAGTACCGGCGCCGGCCGGATTAGATCGAACGCACGTCGGCCGGATTGTCCGGACGCCCTTTCTTCGCCAGCTCAGGGAGCAAACATGCCATCTGTCTGCAATGCGGCACCGTCGTCGCTCGGCTGACGAGCGCAATTTGAACGGCTGTCGTATTTTGCGGTGGTATATATTCGCGCATTTTTGATTTCGAAAACGAATTCCAATGCCGGTATCCGTTTTCGACGGGGTATCGAAAATCGTGAGCCGGAGGATGCGTGCGTCATTCCGGTTGCGAAATTGGAGGTGTTTTTTAAAAACATTCAATTGTCGTAAAAATAATAGAAAACACCTACGCATAAATTTTGGACAAGCTGAAAACATAAAACTAGACTTCGGCTGTCAAAAATAGACAAAAAATTAAAATTAAGAGTCGGCACGAATTTCTTGATTTGATAGTAATCCTTATTTTTTTAAGGATTGCTCGAGGCAGGAAGGTTGATGGCGTGCAGTCTTCCTTGCTCATTCTCTCCACGCCGTTATGGAGTCGACCATGAAGAAGCTTCTGATTGCAGCAGCAGTTCTGGCGGTTTCGGGTGCAGCGTTTGCAGGCAGCGGCACGGTGTCGAGCAGCAATTCGACGAGCGGTGGCCAGACGATGGCCGGAGTTGCCGGGTTCGGCCACTTCTCCGCGACCGATTCGGGCGCAGCACTCGGTGCCGCCGGTGCACTTGCCGGTGGCCCGGGCAGCGCTTCGGTCTCGTACACGAGCCACACGCAAACGTCGACGGTCGGCGGCTTCGGCTTCGGCGGCGCACAGGCTGGCGGCAGCAGCGGTGCGAATGCCGGCTCGACTGGCTGGACGTATCACCACTAAGCCGCGGCGCGTAGCGTTCGTCATTGGCTGGCGGTACGGATGCCGGGCTTCGCCCCATCAGGGCGGGCCTGGCTCCGCCACCGCCGAACTTCCTCACAGCAAGGAATTGCTATGAAAGCCAAAGTCATATTAGCGACAGCGCTCACCGTCCTATCGTCGGCCGCATTGGCAGCAGGTTCGTTCACGAACAACCAGACGCAATCCGTCGCAGCGGGTGTGTCCGGTTCGGTACTGGTCGGATCCGGCAGCTATACGAGCAATTCGACATCGACGGCTGGTGCAAGCGCCGGCAGTACCGTGACACCCGCTGGTTCCGTCGGCACGGCGTCCGCCAATCACAACTCGACTTCGACGGCCAGCGGTTCGGGCATGAACGGAGGCGCGTTCGCGGCAGGCGGCGGTATCGGTGCTGCAGGCTCGTTCGGTGGAAACAGCAAAACGAACGAGAACGCGAATGCGCTGTCGGGAGGGGTGACCGCCACGATCGTACTCGGCGCGAACCACTACACGGCCAC
The DNA here is from genome assembly GCF_017104685.1 of Burkholderia sp. Tr-20355. Classification (NCBI taxonomy): domain Bacteria; kingdom Pseudomonadati; phylum Pseudomonadota; class Betaproteobacteria; order Burkholderiales; family Burkholderiaceae; genus Burkholderia; species Burkholderia sp. Tr-20355. The sequence continues at coordinate 7,441 of NZ_JAAGPK010000238.1, forward strand.
GGGTGCGAACGACAACGGCAACGCCAACGCGGGTGCCGCCGGGCTGACGGGCAGTGGTGGGTCCGCTGCGATCACGGGTTCGACTCACTACAACTCGTCGACCGCGTGGAGTACCGGTCCGGCCGGTTCGCCGTCCGCATCGGGTGGAAGCCAGGGCAGTTCGAGCGCGACCGGGAGCAGTCATTAGTCAGGTGTGGGGGGGACCAGTTTCCCAGCGACGCTGGTCTCTTTTCCGCATTGTTGTCACGTAAGGAGTTGGCATGAAGCAGAACCTGATTGCCGCCGCTCTGATGCTCGCGTCTCTGACGGCGTATGGCGCTGACCGTGCTGCCGATGGTGGGCAATCGACTATGCAGACGTCAAACAATCCTGACCAGACAACCAAACCGTCAGAACAACAAACGCTTTCGTCGGGCAGTGCCATCGGCGGACCGGATGCCCAGCAGTGGCAGGGCGTGTCGGCCGGCTCGTGGTCCCAGCTGGGCAGCGGCTGGAAGCAGTTCGGGGAAGCAGCGAAAACTGAAGGCATTCAGGGGAATTAGTACGGTTGCCTGGGTCGGAGGTCAAACCTCGTCCGGAGAGTGAAATGAACAGCAACAGGATCAAGGTGGCATGCGCGGCGATGTTCGCGATGACCACGATCGGTGCCCACGCGCAAACTGCCGACTCGACGTCGAGCGCGCAGTCCTCGACGTCGTCGACGGCCGTCAGCCAGGGTGGCGGTTCGAGCATGAACACGAACACCACGAGCTCGCGCGGCGGCAATGCCACCAGTTCCAGCGGGGTGCGCGGCAGCGGCAATTCGAGCGTGAACTTCAACGTGACGATGCCGTCCAGCACCAGCGGCGGCACGAATGTGACGCCGCAGTCGCTGCAGTCGTCGGGCGCGCCCGGCACCAACCCGTACAACACCCAGACCTCGGAAAACGTCAATTACTCGGGTACGCAGACGATCAAGACCAACCCGGCGATCCAGGCGCCTGGCCTCACGACCACGCTGTCCGATACCTGCATGGGTTCGGTGAGCGTCGGCGTGTCGTTCCCGGGCTTCGGCGCGACGGGCGGCACGACGCTGGTCGACCAGGCCTGCGTCCGGCGTCTCGATGCGCGTGAATTCCGTGCGATGGGCCTGACCGACGTGGCGCTCGCGCTGCTGTGCCAGAGCGATGCGAACCGGCGCGCGGTGGAAGCGACCGGCCACCTGTGCCCGGGCACGACCGCGCCGCTCGCGCGTTCGAACGTGGCGCCGAGCGTGGAAGCGACCGTCGCGGACGACGTGAAGTATCGCGACCCGATCGTGCGCGACCGCATGGGCCTGCCGCCGCTCGGTTCGGCCGCGCCGGCATCCGCGCCGACGCGTCCGATCCAGACGACGTCGGTGCAGGCAGCGCCTGTTTCGGTGCCGGTTCCGATTCCGGTGCCGGCGGTCGCGCCGGTCGCCGCCGCCCCGGCCGTCGCCGCCCCGGCAGCCGCCGCTGCCGCACCGGGGGTCGCGTCGCAGATCGGAAGCGGA
>NZ_JAAGPK010000239.1:0-8648 GCF_017104685.1 Burkholderia sp. Tr-20355
TATCGCGCCGGTGCGCAGCGCGCGCGGCAGGGCGACGTCGGGCGCGACCCACGGCAGTGCCCACAGCAGCCACAGGCCGACCAGCGGCTTGTCGAGATTCAGGTACATCGTGAACGGCACGGCGTCCGGCGTGAAGCGCGTCGGGCCGATCACGAGCGGATTGTGGAACCCGGGGATCAGGTGCAGGCTCAGCGCGATCGCCAGCGCGGCAAACACGGCGTGCGCGGCGATCCGCACCGCGCGCGGGCGTGCGGGCAGCACACCCCACGCGGCCGCGGCCAGCAGCGCGAGCGGCGCCAGCGCGAGCGCCCCGAGCTTGCCGAACGCCAGCGCGACGGCATAGCCGAACGTCGCCAGGATGATGCTCAGGCCGTGCAGCGGACGATGCCAGGCGAATGCGGCGGCCGCGAACAGGGCGAGCCAGATCGTGGCACACGGAAGGAGCGAAAGGGACATGACGGGACAGGCTTGGGTCGGACGAGACGCCGCGCATCATACAGCAGCCGTCGCGACTGCCGCCGGCGCGCGACGAACGGGTGGAGCCGGCAGCGGGCCGGGCGTCAGCGGCCGGCGGTCTCGGTGACGCCGTTGCGGCCCGGGATGTCGACGCTGTTGCGCACGCGCATTCGCCGCCGGTACCAGAACGTCCACGCCAGCAGACAGCCGAACACGGTGTAGCCGACGATCGGCGACACGACGAGCACGCGCTCGACCGGCCAGGTCATCACCATCCAGCAGCGCAGCAGCATTTCCAGCGTCATGACGCCGCCCCACACGAACGTCATCCGCCGCAGCATCTGCCGCAGCCCCGGCTGCGCGGCCCAGACCGCTTCGAAATGTGCGGCGCCGCCGTCCATCTCGCGGGCCACGGTCGCGCGGGCGAGATAGAAGATCAACGGGCGTGTGCGGAACAGCGACAGCAGGAACACGACGCCGATCGTGCCCGACGCGAGCGATTCGCGCATCAGCAGCGTGCGCGGGCTGCCGCCGAGCGCCATCCCGATGATCGACAGCACGATGCCGAGCAGCACGATGGCCGCCACCGCGTCGACGCGGTGCGAGCGGACGAATTCGACGATCGACCAGACGATCGGCGGGACTGCCGACGCGTACAGCGCGCCGGTTTCGCCGAAATGCGGTTGCGCGATCCGGTAGGCCACCCACGGCAGCACGAGGTTGACGAAGAGTTCGAGTATCAGTCCGGCTCGCGGTTTCACGGTGCGCCATTCCACGCAGGTTGGGGCGAACGCGCGACGGACGGGGTGGCCCGCGGTTGCCCCGAAAAGGGTTCGGTCCAGTATATCGAAGAATCGTGCGCGGCTGCGGCGCCGCAATCGCCGTCTGCCGCGTCCGGTCGCGTCACGCGTTGGCGACCGACGGCAGCGTGATCGTGACCGCGGTGCCTTGCAACACGGCGCTTTCCACCTGGATCGTGCCGCCATGCCGCTCGACGACGGCCTTGACGAACGCCATGCCGAGCCCGACGCCGCTGGTTTCCGGTTGTCCGGCGGTGCGAAAGCGCCGGTAACGCTCGAACAGCCGCGTCTGGTCCGCGCTGCTGATTCCGCATCCGCTGTCGCGGATCGTGCAGCGTACCGTCTTGCCGTCGGCGCCCGGCTCGACCCGGCATTCGACGCTCGTCAGCGACGCGCTGTACTTGATCGCGTTGTCCAGCAGGTTGATCAGCGCGCGCGACAGCAGGGCCGGGTCGCCCGGCACGACCGTATCGTCGCGTCGGGGCACGTCGTCGATCGACATGTGCTTGCGGTGCGCGAGCGGCCACACCGCGTCGCGGGCCTCGTTCATCAGGTCGGCGAGATTGACCGGCACGTGTTCGTATTCGCCGGCCTCGGCACGCGACAGCTGCGCGAAACCGTCGGCCATCGCCAGCGTGTGCCGTGCGATCCTGGCGATCCTCGCGAACTGCTGCTTCGTCCGCGCATCGCGCGCGTGGTGTTCCTGCGCGTCGATCAGGATGATCAGCGACGTCAGCGGCGCGCGCATGTCGTGCGAGAACAGCGTCAGCATGTCGTTGCGCTGGCGCTCGAGCATGTCGCGGCGGACATACGCGTGGCGCAACGTCTCCAGCGCATCGTGGATGCGGGCGATCTCGGGCCCGATGCCGCGCGGCATCGCGACGTGCGCCGTATCGCCGTCGCTGAGCGCGACGATCCGGCGGCCGAGCGCATCGAGCGGTTTCGACAGCAGCCGCTGCGTGCCGCGCGCGAGCGAGATCAGGATCGCGACGCTGAGCGCGGTCGCGAGCGCCGATATCGCGACCTTGATCCGGGCCGTGTCGCGGTCCGAAACGGCCTGACGCCGGGCGACGTCGATGACGCGGTCGCGCAGCAGTTCGCATGGCCGGAAATACGGGACGATCGTCCTCGAGAAGTCGGCGGCGCTCATCGCATAAGTGCCGGTCCGGCCGCTCGCGACGATCGTGTCGACGAGCGGGAGCAGGTGAGTGTCGAACGCCGCGTCGAGCTGCGCGTACTCGCGCGCGACGTCGGCATCGTCGAGCTGTGCGCCGATCGCGCCGTCGATCAGGGCGCGCAATTGCTCGATGCGCCCGCGCATCAGCATGATGTCCGCGAACTGCGCGCGATCGAGTGCCTGCCGTTTGAACATCGGCGCGATGAGCACGGAGCCCGTGCGGCCCGCGTATTCCCGGAGATCGCTCAGGAGCCGCGCCAGCAGGATCGCGCCCGACGTGCGCGGATCGCGCATCGCCGTGTCGGCCATCGCGCCGTCGATCAGCCGCGACACGGTGTCGACGACACGGAACAGGCGCGCCTGCGCGTGCTGGATATCGCGAACGGTGCGTGACGCGAGCGGTCGGGCGGCGAGCGCGTCGACTTCCGCGCGCGCATCGGCGAGCGTGATCCGGATGGCGTCGAGTGCGTGCAGCAGGTTGCCGCGCTCGCGGTCGTCGAGCGCGGCCGCCTGCCCGATGGCGGTGCGTAAGCGCGCGAGCGCCTGGTTGGAACGGTCGCGGGCGGCGAGCAGGTTGCGCAGTTTCGTCGTGTCGTCGTTCTGCGGGCGCACCAGCAGGTCGTTCGTCGGGCCGCGCTCGGCCGAGAGCAGGTTGGCGGCGACCATCGTGCCGTGGATGAATTCGAAGCTTTGCAGGTCGGCGTTTTCCTGCCGGTATTGCCGGAAACTTCCCCAGATGATCGTGCCGCACAGCACGGCCAGCAGCGTGGTGACGAGCGCGAAGCCGATATGGGTCTTCTGCTGGATCGTCAGCGTTCGAACGTTGTTTGCGTGATCCCGATGGAACGAGAGGGTCATGACACACCATGTTTGCAAGCTATCCCGGGTAGGCCGTATTGTCGGCCTGTCGGCGCCGTTGCACCGTGAGGTTCAACAGGGGCGCCGCCGTTTCGCGGCGGCACCGATCGCGGCCGGGAAGCCGCATCGCGCGTTGCACAGGATCGCCTTGCGCCACGGTCCTGTCGATACCGGGTGAAACATGGTTGATCGGGAGAAACCCTGATCGCATGTCAGGCAGGTGGCGCGTCGTGGTTGATTGTATGGATAACGAAGTTTATTCGAAACCGTGTCCGCGTCGGAAAACGAGATGCGGTTCGTTTCGGATGGTGGCAGCGGGAAATCGGGAGAGGGCGGTCGGATGCGTCGCCCGGGAATCGGGCGACGGTCGGCCATGAAGCGGTGAGGCGCGTGCTATCAGGAAACGGCGGGCTGCACGATGATCTTCACGTTCCGGTCCTTGTGGTTGACCAGTTCCTCGAACCCGCGCGCGACGATGTCGCCGAGCGCGATGCGCCCGGTGATGAGCGGCTGCACGTCGATGCGGCCGTCCGCGATGAAACGGATCACGTCCGCGAACTCGCCGTTGTAGGCGAGCGAGCCGATCACTTCCTTCTCGGTCGACACGATGTCGAAGAAGTTGAACGGCGTCGGCTCCTCGAAGATGCCGACCATCACCGACTTGCCGGCCTTGCGGATCACGTCGATCGCGAGCTTCGCGGTGGCCGTGTGCCCGATGCACTCGAACGACACGTCGGCGCCGTAACCACCCGTCAGCGCCTTGACTTCCGCGACCGCGTCCGACGTCTTCGGATCGATGACGACGCTCGCGCCGACTTCCAGCGCCTTCTGCTTGCGCGCGGCCGACATCTCCAGCGCGATCACGCGCCCGGCGCCCGCGGCCTTCGCGCACATGATCGTGCACAGGCCGATCGTGCCCGCGCCGACCACGACGACGGTCTGCCCGACGATGTTGCCGGCCTTCTTCACCGCATGCAGCCCGACCGCGAGCGGCTCGATCAGCGCGCCGGCCTCGGTCGGGAAGTTGTCGGGCAGCTTGTACAGCAGTTCGGCCGGCACGTTGACGAATTCGGCGAACGCGCCGTTGTTCATCAGCCCGGTGAACGCGAGGTTCTCGCAGATGTTGTACAGCCCGTGCCGGCAATACCAGCAGGTGCCGCAATGCTGGCACGCATCGGCCGTCACGCGGTCGCCGACCGCGAAGCCGGAGACGCCTTCGCCGAGTTCGGCGATCTCGCCGCTGAACTCGTGGCCGAGGATGCACTGGCCTTTCAGGCCCGTCAGCGGATGCGGCGCGTCGACCGGGATGAACACGGGCCCCGCGACGTATTCGTGCAGGTCGGACCCGCAGATGCCGCACCAGTGCACGCGAATCGTGACCCAGCCGGCCGGCGGGCGCTGCGGAACGGGAACCTCTTCGACGCGGATGTCGTGGCGGCCGCGCCAGACGGCGGCTTTCATGCTGCGGGCGGTGATCGGTGCCGGTGTACTCACGTTGCTGTCTCCGTCAGGTTGTCGTCGGGCGCGTGGCATGGCTGCCGCGGCGCCCGTCGCGCGAATGCGCGCTCGACCGGTATGCAGGAACGGGGCCAGCGTGGATCGGTGTCCGTTACGGTGCGCCGACGGGTGGGAAGGTGTGCGGTGCGGTATGTCTCCGTGCATTGACCGCGGATCATCCGACCGGAAGCGTGCGCGGAATTTGCTGCACCCGCGAAACGGAGGATTGCGTGAGACGCCGGGACATTCGTCTCAATGCAGTGAGACGAATGGCGAGACGAACGGCGGCGCGTGGCGGGCGTCGATACGCGCTCAGGCGACGATTTCGTCCGCCGCGACCGACGCGAGCGGCGTGACGCCGGCGGCACGATGCCGCGGCTGACCGGTCGCGGCCGGTGTGCCGACCGATTGCCACGGTCGCCGAAACGCATCGTTGCGCAAGTTACCCCTTTACTTGAAGTTAACTTCAATTTGTATCATGTGCGCCAGTCCGACTGCGGGCGCGTGAGACATCCCGTTGCGCGCGCCCGCTTCAACGGAGGTGGAGATGACCGAATCGCCTGTCGCGGCCGATGCCGCCGCGCTGCCGTCGCGCGGTTACCGGGCCGCCGTCGCGAACGTCGTGCTGGCAAGCATCGTAGCGGCGCTGCACGTCGGCAAGGCGACGATCGCGTTACCGTCGTTGCAACACGAGTTCGGTGGCTCGCTTGCATCGCTGAGCGGGATCATGTCGGTGTTTCCGTTCGTCGGCGTGTTCGGCGGGATCGCGGCCGGGTTGCTGGTGCGACGCTGGGGCGACCGGCGGTTGCTGACGACGGGCCTCGTTTTCCTCGGGGCGTCGAGCGTCGCAGGCGCGTGGGCGGGCAGCTTCGCGCTGCTGCTGGCCACGCGCTTCGCCGAAGGGCTCGGTTTCGTGATCGTGGTTGTTGCCGCGCCGGCCGTGCTGAATCGCGTGACGCCGCCCGAGCGGCTCAATCTCGCGTTCGGCCTGTGGAGCACGTTCATGCCGGCCGGCATGGCGCTGTCGATGCTCGTCGGGCCGCTGCTCGGCGGCTGGCGCAACGGCTGGCTCGCGGCCGCGGTCCTGACGTTCGTCGCGGCGGCCGCGGTACCCGTGACGACATCGGCCGGCACGCCGTCGCGTCAGGCGGCTGCGACACGCATCGGGCCCGCGCTGCGCGACGTGCTCGGGTCGCGCTCGACCACGCTCCTGGCGCTGGGCTTCGCGACCTACAACGTGCAGTTCTTCGCGGTGATGACGTTCCTGCCGGTGTTCCTGATGCAGCGCCTCGGCGTCACGGTCGGCGCGGCGGGGCTGATCAGTGCGGCGATCGTCGCCGCGTGCGTGATCGGCAACCTGACGGCCGGCTGGTTGCTGTCACGCGGTGCGCGGCCGGGAATCGTGATGGCCGCGACGTCGGTTGCGATCGGTGCGGCCGGCGCGGGGCTCTTCGGCGCGGCGACGCCCGCGCCGCTCGCGGTCGCGCTGGGCTTCGCGTTCTCGGCCCTGGCCGGGATGCTGCCCGCGACGATTCTCGCCTGTGCGCCGGGTTCCGCGCCGTCGCCGTCGCTGGCGCCGCTCAGTATCGGCTGGGTCGTGCAGGGCAACTATCTTGGCCAGGTGATCGGGCCGCTGGCGATCGGCGCGATCGTCGGTGCGTTCGGCTGGCCTGGCGGCATCGGGCTGATGCTCGCGGCCGCCGCGGCCGGTGCGGCGATCGGCGTGGCGTTGCTGAGCGAACCGCTGGGCCGGCGCTGAGTGCGCCGGTGCCGTTCAACCTGCACGGAAATTCGTCAAGCATGCTCAACACCCTGGAAAGCCCGACCTGCGAAGAAGACGTGTCGTGCGACGCGCCTGCATATGGCGAGCACGAAGCGAGGCCGCCGCGCGATGGCGTCGTCGCCCAACCGTTCGTGACGATCGGCCGTGCGTCGGGGCCGGAGCACGCGGCGGCGGTTTCGCCGTTGCGTCCGCAACTGTTCGTCACGGTGCTGGAGGCCGGTGACGACGGCCTGCTGATTCGATGGGTCGAGAGCGGCCGTTGCCATTACGGCGAACAACGCTGGCGTTTGCGCGTCGCGCTGCAGCCGGGCCGCTGCGCGATCTCGGGGCAGCCGATCGCGCCGGGCGAGCCCGTGTTCCGGCCGGTGCGGCGGTCCGTGCCGGCCAATGGCGACGAGATGATCTGCCCGGCGTCGGTGCCGGGCGCGGCCGCCGCGACGCGCGACGTGGCCGCGGGGCACGACGACGCGCACGACTCGGCCGACGTACTCGACTGAGCGGAACGCCGGCCGGCCGCGAATCCGCGTTACTTCTTCAGATCGTGCCGGTACTGGATGAACCCCGCATTGTTCGCGAGCTTGTCGTACAGTGCGCGCGCGGTCGTGTTGGTTTCGTGCGTGAGCCAGTACACGCGGCTCGCGCCGGCTTCGCGGGCGCGTGCGTAGACGGCCTCGATCAGCGCGCCGCCCGCGCCTTGCCCGCGCGCGTCGGGGGCCGTGTACAGGTCCTGCAGATAGCAGTATGGCCCTTCGGTCCAGCACGAACGGTGGTAGATCGAATGCACGATCCCGACCAGCTTGCCCGACGCGTCGAAGGCGCCCAGCACGAACATCGGTTCGGCCGGATCCATCAGGCGTGCCCACGTCGTGGCGAATACCGCATCGCTCAGCGCGGTGTCGTAGAACTTCTGATAGCCCTGCCACAGCGGGCGCCACGCGGCTTCGTCGGCGGCGACGAGCGGGCGTACCGTGACGTGCGTGGCGTCGTTCGCACGGCTGGCCGCGTCGCGCGCGCCGGCCTGCGCTTGGCGGATCGCGGTGAGCGAGCGGCGCTGGTTGCCCTGCGCGTCGAAGTTGTCCGGCGCGAGCCACGCTTCGAACGCGGCGCGCACGTCCGGCCATTCGCCGTCGACGATCGAGAACCAGGCGGTGTCGCGATTGCGGCCCTTGTAGACGATCGCCTGCCGGAACGTGCCTTCGTAACGGAAACCGAGCCGCGCGGCCGCCTTGCGCGACGGTTCGTTGAGGCCGTCGCACTTCCATTCGTAGCGCCGGTAGCCGAGCGTGTCGAACGCGTACTTCATCAGCAGGAACTGCGCTTCGGTCGAGACCGGCGTGCGCTTGAGCAGCGGCGAGAACGTGACGGAGCCGACTTCGATCACGCCGTTGGCCGGATCGATGCGCATCAGCGCGAGCGTGCCGACCGCGCGGCCCGTGGCGCGATCGATCACCGTGTAGTGCAGCGGATCGGCGCTCGCCTGCGCGCCGCGTGCGTAGTCGCGGTAGCTTGCCTCGTCGGTGTACGGGCCGTGCGCGAGATAGGTCCAGTCGCTGCCGTCGGGCGCTTGTGCGTAGGCGGCGTACAGGTCGGCCGCATGGCGCTCGGCGTCGAGCGGTTCGAGCCGGCAGTAGCGGCCTTCGAGCGCGATGCGCTCCGGGCGCGGGCGCGCGGACCAGTCGGGGACGGGGTGGCCGATGGATTGCTGGAAGGCGTTGGTGAGCGTGGACAAGGTCGATCTCGCTTCGGTTGGCGGCCGGCGACATGCCGGCATGCAGACGATCGTAGTCCCGGCGAGGTACCATGAGAAGCGCCAGGGATCGGCAAATTTATGGTGCCACGATCTGGCGGCCGCCGGCTTCGCGCCACTCGCCGCGCGCCACGTTCCGACATTTTCACGCTGCGATGTTCCGATGACGACTGCCTTTCCTTCCGGCGACGCGCCGTTGCTGCCGCTCGACGCACCGCTGGCGCGCGCACCGGGCGCGCCTTCGCTGCAGCGCCAGTTGCTGCGCCGCGTGCGCGACGCGATTCTCGGCGGAGCGATGCCGGCCGGCACGCGGCTGCCTGGCACGCGCGC
>NZ_JAAGPK010000240.1:0-8113 GCF_017104685.1 Burkholderia sp. Tr-20355
TAGCAGCGGTCCGGCCACGCCGGCCGCCGGCACGTCGTCCACGCTCGCGACGCCGCCGGCCGCGGCGACCGGATCCAGCGATACGGCGGCGGCCCCGAGCGGCCCCGTGACGTTCGCGTGGCCCGCGCGCGGCCCCGTGCTGAACGGGTTCGACGACGCGAAGAACAAGGGTGTCAATATCGGCGGGTCCGCCGGCGAGGCCGTGAAGGCGGCAGCGGACGGCCGCGTCGTTTACTCCGGCAATGGCCTGCGTGGTTACGGCAACCTCATTATCATCAAACACGATGCAACTTACCTCACGGCGTATGCACACAATCGCGCTTTGATGGTAAAAGAGGGGGACGCGGTAACGAAGGGGCAGAAGATCGCCGAGATGGGTAACAGCGACGCCGACCGCGTGATGCTGCATTTCGAGGTTCGCCGGCAGGGTAAGCCTGTCGATCCGCTGAAGTATTTGCCGCCTCAATAACCGAGACGACCATGCCGAAATCGAAGCGCCACGAGCCGCAAGCCGAATCTGAGAAGATCAGTCGTGCCACGCAAGCATCGGTGGGGCGAGCTGGTGCTTCGACGGACGACGAGGACGATATCGCGGACAACGAGCGCGATATCGAGGCACGCGACGCCGAGGTGGACGGCGGCGACGACGAGCGCGAAGGCCGCCCGGAAGCATCGCCCGATGTCGACGATTTCCGCACGCTGCTGCAGGCCGAGCTCACGGCCGACACGATCCAGCATTACCTGAACCGAATCAGCGTGAAGCCGCTGCTGACCGTCGAGGAAGAGCAGCGCTATTCCCGCCTGGCGAAGGCCGGCGAATTCGAGGCGCGGCAGGTGATGATCGAGCGCAACCTGCGTCTCGTCGTCAGTATCGCGAAGGGGTATCTGAACCGCGGCGTCCCGCTGCTCGACCTGATCGAGGAAGGCAACCTCGGCCTCATGCACGCGATCGAGAAGTTCGACCCGACGCGCGGGTTCCGTTTCTCGACCTATGCGACGTGGTGGATCCGGCAGAGCATCGAACGGGCGATCATGAACCAGGCCCGCACGGTGCGCCTGCCCGTGCACGTGATCCGCGAGCTGAACCAGGTGCTGCGCGCGAAGCGCCACCTCGAAAAGAATTCGATGTCGACGGGCGAGGCGGCCGAGCGCCGCGAAGCCAGCATCGACGACATCGCCTATCTCACCGGCAAGACCGCCGAGGAAGTCACCGACATCCTCGCGCTCAACGAGCATACGGCGTCGCTCGACGCGCCGCTCGACCTCGATCCCGCGAGCAGCCTGCTCGACCTGTTGCCCGACGACCAGAGCCAGTCGCCCGATGCCGAGGTGCAGCACCGCGAGCTCGAGACGCTGACGCGCGCATGGCTGTCGCGTCTGTCGGACAAGCATCGGCACGTGATCGAACGCCGCTTCGGCCTGAACCACATCGAACCGGCGACGCTCGAGGAGCTCGCCGACGAGATGGGGCTGACGCGCGAGCGCGTGCGGCAGATCCAGCAGGAAGCGCTGGTGCGCCTCAAGCGGTTCTTTGCCTCCAACGGCGTGCGCAAGGACGCCGTTCTGTAACCGATGACTCCGATTCTTGTTTTTGACATCGAGACGATTCCCGATGTCGACGGCATTCGCCGTCTGGAAGACCTCCCCGCAACGCTCGACGATGCCGCGGTGGCCGAACATGCATTCGCCGCGCGCCGCGAGAAGACCGGCAGCGATTTCCTGCCGCATCACCTGCAGCGGATCGCCGCGATCTCGTGCGTGTTCCGCGACAACAACGGTTTTCGCGTGCGCTCGCTCGGCACGCCGCAGGACAACGAAGCGACGCTGATCCAGTCGTTCTACCGCGTGATCGAGAAATACACGCCGCAGCTCGTGTCGTGGAACGGCGGTGGCTTCGACCTGCCGGTGCTCCATTATCGCGCGCTCGTGCACGGTATCCCCGCGACCCGCTACTGGGATCTCGGCGAGGACGACCGCGAATTCAAGTGGAACAACTACATCTCGCGCTATCACACGCGGCATACCGACCTGATGGACGTGCTCGCGATGTATCAGGCGCGCGCGAACGCGCCGCTCGACGCGCTGGCGAAGCTGTGCGGCTTTCCGGGCAAGCTCGGGATGGACGGCAGCCAGGTGTGGCCGGCGTTCCGCGATGGCCGGATCGACGAAATCCGCAACTATTGCGAAACGGACGTCGTCAACACCTATCTGCTGTACTGCCGGTTCCAGTTGATGCGCGGCGGCCTGACACCGAGCGAGTATGCGGACGAGATCCTGATCGTGAAGAATGCGCTCGCGCTCGAGCCGGCGCCGCACTGGGTCGAGTACCTGGCCGGCTTCGACGCGTAGCGCGGGCGGCCGGCGCCGCAATCGGCGCGGTCAGGCCAGCTCGAGCAGCACGGGCTGATGGTCGGACGCGCGCATGTCGCCGTCGATCTCGCAATACATGACGCGCGGCAGCAGCGCCTCGGTCACGAATACGAAGTCGCACGCGAGCGGCCCTTCCGGCCATTGCGCCGTATCGTGGACGCCGGCCGTCGGTGGCGGCGCGCGGCCCGGGTGTCGCGCGACCCATGCGTCGACGAAGCGCGGCGCGTCCGCGATCGGGGCCAGGAAGCGCCGGTACGCGTCGCTGTCGAATGCGCTGTTGAAGTCGCCGCAGACGATCGCATCGCACGGCTGGCCGGTCGCGCTGAACGGTCCCTCGGCAGTCTCGGCCGGCGCCGGGTGTTTCGCGTGCGCGCAGGCCTCGCGATGCCGGCCGCGCAACGCATCGACCTGTGCGAGCCGCTGGCGCGCCGAATAATATTCCAGATGGGTCGTCACCACGCGCAGCGCGCCGAAGGGCGCCTGCAGTTCGACGTCGAGCGCGACGCGCGGCATCGACGGCGTGCCGGCGTCGGCCGGCCACGGCAGCCACTGGCGCAGCACGCGCCCGACCGGCAGCCGCGTCGCGATCGCATTGCCGAACTGGCGGCGCGATGCGCCCGGTTCGATTGCCGGCAGGTCGGCGCCGATCGCTTCGATGATCGTGTAGCCGGGCAGCCGCGCCGCGAGTTCGGCGAACTGGTCGGGGCCCGGCTGCCCGGGCAGTGCGCCGAAGCCGCGCGTGACCTCCTGCAGGCACAGCACGTCGAAATCGCCGAGCCGCCGGATCGTCGAGACGGTGCGGGAAAGGTCGACGACGCCGTCCGCGTCCCGACCCCATTGGATGTTCCAGTCGATCAGTCGCATGGTCGAATCTCCTGCCGGTTGGGCGTCGGGCGTCAGGGCCGCGCCCTCGCGCGTTCCAGTGTCTTGCGCGCCCGTGGGCCGTGGGCTGTCAGCCGGCTGCGCGAGTTTCGGCGCCATGCAGGGCCGTCCCTGATCGAGTATCGACGGTCGCGCCATCCAAAGCGGGCGGTACGGGCCTTCGTCGTCTACAATCTCGCCTTCTTCAACGTTTGTCAGGAAAAGCTGGTGTCCGAAGCCGTCCCCACTTCTGCGCGCAAATCGAAAAATGCGCCCGTCGCGCCCGGGCCCGCCCCGATTCTCGAGATCGAATCGCTCGACATGGAAGCGCGCGGTGTCGGCCGCACGATCACCGAGGACGGCGAGCCGGGCAAGGTCATCTTCGTCGAGGGCGCGTTGCCGGGCGAACGCGTGACCTATTCGAGCTACCGCCGCAAGCCGAGCTACGAGCAGGCGACGGTTGTCGATATTCTGCGCCCGAGCGTGATGCGCACGCAGCCGAAATGCAAGTTCTTCGGTACCTGCGGCGGCTGCTCGATGCAGCATCTCGACATGCGTGCGCAGGTGGCGGTCAAGCAGCGCGTGCTCGAGGACAACCTGTGGCACCTGGCGAAGCTGCGCGCGGAAACGATGTTCGCGCCGATCCACGGCCCGTCGTGGGGCTATCGCTACCGTGCGCGGCTGACCGTGCGCAACGTGGCGAAGAAGGGCGGCGTGCTGGTCGGGTTCCACGAGAAGAAGAGCAGCTACGTTGCCGACATGACGAGCTGCGAAGTGCTGCCGCCGCACGTGTCGGCGATGCTGGTGCCGCTGCGCCGGCTCGTCGAGGGGCTGTCGATCCGCGATCGGATGCCGCAGATCGAGCTGGCGGTCGGTTCGCAAGTCACGGCGCTCGTGCTGCGCGTGCTGGAGCCGATCAATGCGGACGACGAAGCGCTGCTGCGCGCGTTCGCGGACGAGCACAAGGTGCAGTTCTGGCTGCAGCCGAAGGGCCCGGACACGGTGACGCCGTTCTATCCGCTCGACGTGCCGCTCGACTACACGCTGCCGGAATTCGGCATCCGCATGCCGTTCAAGCCGACCGACTTCACGCAGGTCAATCATCAGATCAACCGTGTGCTGGTGGGGCGTGCGCTGCGCCTGCTGGCGCCGTCGCGCGACGACCGCGTGCTCGACCTGTTCTGCGGCATCGGCAACTTCACGTTGCCGCTCGCGCGGCTGTCGCGCGAAGTGATGGGCATCGAGGGCAGCGACACGCTGACGACGCGCGCGCTCGCGAATGCACGCGAAAACGGTGTCGACGGCCACACGACGTTCGCTTGCCGGAACCTGTTCGAGGTGACGGGCGACGACCTCCGCGCGCTTGGCGCCTTCGACAAGTTCCTGATCGACCCGCCGCGCGAAGGCGCGCTCGCGGTGTCGAAGGCGCTGGCCGAGATCGCGCAGAGCGGCGCAGGCCCGCTGCCGAAGCGCATCGTCTACGTGTCGTGCAACCCGTCGACGCTTGCACGCGACGCGGGCCTGCTGGTGCACGAGGCCGGTTACCGGCTGAAGGGCGCCGGTGTCGTCAACATGTTCCCGAATACGTCGCACGTCGAATCGATCGCGCTGTTCGAGCGCGACTGAGCCGGGCGGCGGACGTAAAAAAACCGGCCCGAAGGCCGGTTTTTTCATGGAGCCCCGCGAACGTCAGTTGCGGTTGCCGCCGAAGATGCCGAGCAGGGCGAGCAGGTTCGTGAACACGTTGTACAGGTCGAGGTAGATCGCGAGCGTGGCCGAGATGTAGTTCGTCTCGCCGCCGTTCACGACGCGCTGGACGTCGAACAGCATGTACGCGGAGAAGATCGCGATCGCGAGCACCGACACGGTGAGCATCAGCGCCGGCAGTTGCAGGAAGATGTTCGCGACCGACGCGAGCAGGATCACGATCACGCCCATGAACAGCCACTTGCCGAGGCCCGAGAAATCGCGCTTGCTGACGGTGGCGATCGTCGCCATCGCGGCGAAGATGATGCCGGTGCCGCCGAACGCGAGCATGATCAGCGACGGGCCGTTCGAGAAGCCGAGGATGAAGCTCAGCAGCCGCGACAGCATCAGGCCCATGAAGAACGTGAAGCCGAGCAGCACGAACACGCCGGCCGCGCTGTTTTTCGTCCGCTCGATCGCGAACATGAAGCCGAACGCGATCGCGAAGAACGCGAGCAGGCTCATCATCGGGCTCGTGGCCGCGAACAGCGAGAAGCCCGTCGCGACGCCGACCCAGGCGCCCAGCACGGTCGGCACCATCGACAGCGCGAGCAGCCAGTACGTGTTCCGCAGCACGCGGTTGCGCACCTCGGCGGTGCTGACGGAACCGCCGCGGCCGAAATTGTACGGATAGTCGTTCATGGTTTCTCCTAACATTGAACGCGTGAGCGTCCGGGGCCGGTTCGGCGCACGCGGTGTGCGGCGCAGCAAACCGGAGCAGCTATGGCTAAGATACGTTCCGTGCCGGGAGGTTTCAATGGCCGTGCGGCAGAAAACATATGGATTCGGAACCTTTCACGTGTGTAAGGGTTCAATCGCAATGATACACGGGATCGTGCTACAATAGCGGATTCATTTGAACCTGTAACTTCTTAATTTTTTGGAGTTTTTATGGCAATCGAGCGCACCCTGTCGATCATCAAGCCGGATGCGGTGGCAAAGAACGTGATCGGCCAGATCTACAGCCGTTTCGAAGGCGCCGGCCTGAAGATCGTCGCATCGCGCATGGCACACCTGTCGCGTGCTGACGCAGAGAAGTTCTACGCGGTTCACGCAGCGCGTCCGTTCTTCAAGGACCTCGTCGATTTCATGATCTCGGGCCCGGTGATGATCCAGGTTCTGGAAGGCGAAGGCGCGATCCTGAAGAACCGCGACCTGATGGGCGCGACGGATCCGAAGAAGGCGGAAAAGGGCACGATCCGCGCCGATTTCGCCGACAGCATCGACGCGAACGCCGTTCACGGCTCGGACGCTGCGGAAACGGCAGCGGTCGAAATCGCGTTCTTCTTCCCGGAAATGAACGTTTACTCGCGTTAAGCCCTGGCTGACAGCAAGTAGGCAGGATTCAGCGTACGCGGCAAGGCAGCACATCATGACGAGCGAAACTTCCGTCAATCTTCTCGACTTCGATGCCGAGGGTCTTGTCGCGTACTGCGGCAGCCTGGGCGAGAAGCCGTTCCGCGCCAAGCAGTTGCAGCGCTGGATCCACCAGTACAACGCCGGCGATTTCGACGGCATGACCGATCTCGCGAAGTCCCTGAGAGAAAAGCTCAAGGGTCGCGCGTCGATCGTGATGCCCGAGATCGCCAGCGATCACGTTTCCACCGACGGCACGCGCAAGTGGCTGATCGACGTCGGAAACGGCAATGCGGTCGAAACCGTGTTCATCCCGGAAGAGACGCGCGGCACGCTGTGCGTGTCGTCGCAGGCAGGATGCGCGGTCAACTGCCGCTTCTGTTCGACGGGCAAGCAGGGCTTTTCCCGCAACCTGTCGACAGCCGAAATCATCGGCCAGCTCCGCATGGCCGAATTTGCATTGCGAGCGTCGCTGGGCCGCGCGCCTGGCCCGAACGGCAAGGCCGAACGGGTCGTCACCAACGTGGTGATGATGGGCATGGGCGAGCCGCTCCTGAATTACAGCGCGGTCGTGCCCGCGATGCGGCTGATGCTCGACGACAACGCGTACGGCCTGTCGCGCCGCCGCGTGACGCTGTCCACGTCCGGCGTGGTGCCGATGATGGATCGCCTCGGCGCCGAGTTGCCGGTCGCGCTGGCCGTTTCGCTGCACGCGCCGAACGATGCGCTGCGCGACGAGCTGGTGCCGCTCAACAAGAAGTATCCGCTTCGCGAGCTGATGGCTGCATGCCAGCGCTATCTGAAAGTCGCGCCGCGTGACTTCATTACATTCGAATACTGCATGCTGGACGGCGTCAACGACACCGAAGCGCATGCGCGCGAACTGCTGGCCGTCACGCGCGACGTGCCGTGCAAGTTCAATCTGATCCCGTTCAATCCGTTTCCGGAATCGGGCCTCATCCGCTCGAAGCCGGAGCAGATCAAGCGCTTCGCGCAGGTCCTCATCGACGCGGGTGTCGTCACGACCGTGCGCAAGACGCGCGGCGACGACATCGATGCCGCGTGCGGCCAGCTGGCCGGCGCGGTGAAGGACCGCACGCGCCTGGCGGAGCGAACGGGTGCAGCAGGAAAAATCATCGAAGTTCGGGCAGTTTGACGGGGGCACCTGGCCGGGGACGCCCGAACCCTTTGGCGGTGCAACACGCGAATAGCGATCGGTCGCGGCGCCTCGGCGCCGCGCATGGTATGGACAGTTGCGGGTGTCGGCCGGCAGGGCCGGCGGCGCCCGCCAGTGAAGAAGAATCGACGCGAGGACAAGGATGAGTGAGCCGCAGCCGACTAACGGCGCAGAGACGAATGCCGCGAAACCGGCACCGGCGGGACTGGAATCGCTGGCGGCGGTCGGCAGCCGGCTGGCGCAGCTTCGGGAGACGAAGGGCTGGTCGGTCGACGACGTATCGGCGCGACTCAAGGTCGCACCGCAGAAGCTCCGGGCGCTCGAGGCCGGCGACATCAGCCATCTGCCCGGTGTGACGTTCGCGCTCGGTGTCGTGCGCAGCTACGCGAAGATGCTCGGCGTCGATCCGGAGCCGTTCGCGCAGGCGTTGCGCCGTGAGCGCGGGGTGCCGGAAGTCGACCTGTCGATGCCCGCGTCGTCGGGGACGGATCTGCCGCGCGGCCGCGTGTCGATTCCGCTGGGCGGATCGTCGCGTCATCATCCGTGGCTGTGGGGAACGGCGATCGTCGTCGTCGCGGTGGTCGCCGTACTGATGTGGCACAC
>NZ_JAAGPK010000241.1:0-464 GCF_017104685.1 Burkholderia sp. Tr-20355
TTCTTGAAAAAAAAAAAAACAAAAACACGCCACCAAACGATAAACATCCTGATCTTACAGATAGAACACAGTTACCAAGCGCTGTGACCATTGAATCACCATCATAACATCTAGATTCATAATATGCTACTTACGCTAGTGACAGAAACCTAATATCTACACTGTACTTCCATAGTGCAGTGTCGTACATCATGCAAGACACACTGACAACTGAGACACATGAGACACTCATATACACACATATTATAGCATTCGCATCAATGACTTTATAGTATTTCAATGACGTATACTCACTCGACGCTATATTACTAGAACTCGAGTATTCATATGTGTATCTTGCAGTATGTGACAGTCCACGTACATATAACGTTCGTCCGTACATACTGACAGTCCCGTTACCGATTACTGATTTTTTTTCTCTTACTTTTAGCTCACCTATATATATCTCTTCTTTTTTTTTTTTT
>NZ_JAAGPK010000242.1:0-8649 GCF_017104685.1 Burkholderia sp. Tr-20355
TCACCGGCATCGACGATGGCGATGGCGACGCCGTCGACCTGCAGCGACGCGGCGTGCGCGAGGGCCGCATCGATCGCGCGACGGGCGTGGCGTCCGGCAGCACGAACAGGTTGACCGCGAACGGGCGATCGGTCGCCGCGCGAATGGCGTCGACTTCGGTGGCGAGGCGCTCGGGCGCGAACGCGGCGGCGCCGAGGCTGCCGAGCGCGCCCGCGTTCGATGCGGCGGCGACCATCGCGGTCGTGGTCGCGCCGACCATCGGCGCCTGCACGAGCGGCAGGCGCAGGCCGAAGCGTTCGGAAAAGGGCGTGGCAAACAGACGGGCAGACATGGCGAATCCTTCGATGAACGATGCGCGAAAGCGCTTTGTAAATGCCGGCACATCGACTCTATCGAAGCCGCGTGGCGCCGAAAAATGAATAATCGAGATCGAAACGATCGCTGCGCGAGAAGCGGGCGCGTGCGCTGCAGCACCCGGCGATTGGTGGCACACTAGGCCGCCCTCTTTCACCCCGGGGTGCGCATCGCGCATCCCGTTCGCCAGGAGTTCAGAACGTGACTGCCCAATGGATCGACATCCCGACCGGTAACGACAGCTTCGGCGGCTATCTCGCGCTGCCCAAGCGCGGCAAGGGCCCTGCCGTCATCATCATCCAGGAGATCTTCGGCGTGAACGCGCACATCCGCGCGGTCGCCGACCAGTACGCGTCCGACGGCTTCGTCGCGCTCGCGCCGGACGTGTTCTGGCGCACGCAGCCGCGCGTCGAGCTGACCTACGAAGGCGCGGATCGCGACAAGGGCATCGAGCTGATGAAGAAGACCGACGTGGGTCTCGCGGTTGCCGACATCGGCGCGGCGGCCGACGCGTTGCGCGCCCGCCCCGAAGTAGCCGGCAAGGTCGCCGCGATCGGCTACTGCTTCGGCGGCCAGCTCGCATACCGCGCGGCCGCGACCGGCAAGCTCGACGCGGCCGTGTCCTATTACGGCGGCGGCATCCAGAACGCGCTCGACCTGGCCGGCAAGGTCACGCAGCCGATCCTGTTCCATTACGCGGAAAACGATCACGGGATTCCGCTCACGGCCGTCGATGCGGTGAAGGCCGCGTTCGCCGGCCATGGCCACGCGTCCTTCCACGTGTACGCGGGCGCCGAGCACGGCTTCAACTGCACGGACCGCGCGTCGTACAACCAGCGCGCGGCGGCGCTCGCGCACGGCCGCACGCTGACGTTCCTCGCCGAGCACCTGTAAACAAGCCCGGCCGCGGGCCCGGCGCACCGGGCCCGCGTTATGCTCCCCTCATCGCCACGAGTCACAACGGGGGTGACAGCGATGCACTCGGACTATCTCGCGCATGACGCGATCGGCCTCGCGGCGCTCGTGCGCGACCGCAAGGCCAGCCCGCGCGAACTGCTCGACGCCGCGATCGGGCAGGCCGAAGCGGTCAACGGCGCGATCAACGCGATCGTGCTGCAGGACTACGAAGCCGCGCGCCAGCGCGCGGGCGCCGCACCCGAACCCGGCGCCGATGCGCCGTTCGCGGGCGTGCCGTATCTCGTCAAGGATCTCGGCGCGGCGGTCGCCGGGCTGCCGCTGTCGATGGGCAGCCGGCACTACCGCTATTTCGTGCCGGCCGACGATTCCCCGGTGATCGCGCGCAGCCGCGCGGCGGGCCTGAACGTGTTCGGCAAGACCAACACGTCGGAAATCGGCCAGATGCCGTACACCGAACCCGAGCTGTTCGGCGCGTGCCGCAACCCGTGGAATCTCGACCACACGCCCGGCGGCTCGAGCGGCGGCGCCGCGGCGGCGGTCGCGGCCGGCATCGTGCCGCTCGCGCATGCGTCCGACGGCGGCGGCTCGATCCGGATTCCCGCGTCGTGCTGCGGGCTGTTCGGCCTGAAGCCGAGCCGCAACCCGATGCTCGTCGACCAGCCGTCGAACGGCGAACTCGTCGTCCAGCATGCGGTGTCGCGCAGCGTGCGCGACAGCGCGCTGCTGCTCGACGTGACGACCGGCCAGACGCTGCCGGCCGGCGCGCCGGGCACCTTCCTCGGCGCGATCGACACGCCGCCCGGCCCGCTGCGGATCGGCTTCGTCGTCGATCCGATGCTCGCGCCGGCACTCGCCGACGACACGCGGGCGGCGCTCGACGATGCGGCCGCGCTGCTCGAATCGCTCGGTCACCATGTCGAACCGGCGACGCTGAACGTCGACTACGCCCGCGCGGCCGAAACCTTCCTCACGCTGTGGGCGACGATCGCCGAGGAGATGGTGCTCGGCGCGCGCGCATTGACCGGCCGCACGCCGCGGCGCGGCGAATTCGAGGCCGCGACGTGGGCGATGGCCGTGGTCGGCCGGCGCCTCGCCCGCACGCGCCTGCCGGACGTGCTCGAATGGCAGCGCCAGCTGACCGTGCAGGTTTCCGGTCTCGTCTCGCGCTACGACGCGATCCTGTGCGCGTCGCTCGCGGCGCCGCCGGTGAAGATCGGCGAGCTGCAGCCGACGCCGTTCGAATCCGCGCAGATGAAGCTGGTCGCCGCGCTGCCGGTCAAGCCGCTGCTGAAGGAAATGCTCGCGAAGTCGTCGGAAAAGGCGTTCGCGTGGGCCGGCTGTACCGAGCTGTTCAACCTGACCGGCCAGCCGGCGATGTCGGTGCCGCTCTACTGGAATGCGCGCGGGCTGCCGATCGGCGTGCAGTTCGCCGCGCGCCACGCCGACGAAGCGCTGCTGCTCAGGCTCGCGCGGCAGCTCGAGCAGGCGCGGCCGTGGTTCGATCGCCGCCCGCCGCTGATGCAGGCGCAGCGCTGACGCGCCGGCGCTTGCGCCACGCGTCACGAAAAAAAACCCCGCCGGAACCCGGCGGGGTTTTGGCGCATGCAACCGCGCGACCGCGCTTACACGGCGAGCCGTTCGCAGATCGTCCGCGTGGCGGTCGCTGCGTTCAGCGTATAGAAATGCAGCCCCGGCACGCCCGCATCGATCAGGCGCTGGCACAGGCCCGTGACGACGTCCGCGCCGAACGCGCGGATCGACTCGCGATCGTCGCCGAAGCTTTCGAGCCGGCGCGCGACCCAGCGCGGCACTTCGGCGCCGCACATCTCGGAGAAGCGCATCAGCTGCGAGAAGTTCGTGATCGGCATGATGCCCGGCACGATCGGCACGTCCACACCCAGCTTGCGCGTATCGTCGACGAAGCGGAAATACGCGTCGGCGTTGAAGAAGTACTGCGTGATCGCGGAATTCGCGCCGGCTTTCACCTTGCGCGCGAAATTCTCGAGATCGGCCTTCGGCGAACGCGACTGCGGGTGGTACTCCGGGTAGCCGGCGACTTCGATGTGGAACCAGTCGCCATGCTCGGCGCGGATGAAGCTGACGAGCTCGGACGCATAACGCAGCTCGCCGACCTCGCCCATCCCCGACGGCAGGTCGCCGCGCAGCGCGACGATGTGCCGGATGCCGTGCGAGCGGTACTGGTCGAGGATCGCGCGCAGGCTGTCGCGCGACGAGCCGATGCACGACAGGTGCGGCGCGGCCTCGAGGCCGTCCTTCTGCATGTCGAGCACGGTATCGAGCGTGCCCTGCTGCGTCGAGCCGCCGGCGCCGAACGTCACGGAGACGAATTTCGGCTTCAGCGGCAGCAGTTGCGCACGCGTCGCGCGCAGCTTTTCGACGCCGTCCGCCGTCTTCGGCGGGAAGAATTCAAACGAGAGTTCGATCGGTTTCATGATTCGGTGGGTTCAGCCCTCAGCCGATGTCGCGCTGGCCGAAGATCAGGGCGGACAGCAGCCACGACACGATGCTGTACAGGATCGACCCGAAGAACGCGGACCAGAATCCCGACACCTCGAAGCCCTTCAGCAGCGACGACGCGAACCAGAAGCACAGCGCGTTCACGACGAGGATGAACACCCCCAGCGTGACGATCGTCACGGGCAGCGTCAGCAGGATCAGCACCGGACGGATCACCGTGTTGATCAGGCCGAGCACGACCGCGATGATCAGCGCGGTGCCGAAGCTCTTGATGTGGATCGACGGCACGAGATACGTGATGATCAGCAGCGCGAGCGCGTTGATGACCCAGGTGAGGATGACGCTCATGGAGTGCTCCGGTTCGGTTGTCGATCTGTACGATCAGTGGCCGCCGCCGGCCGTCGCGCGGGCCCGAAGGCGCCGCGCGGCAAGCCGGCGATCCGGCGCCGGGCCGCTGCCGCACCGTGTGTCCCGCAGCGGGGCGCGCACGGCACGGCGGCGGCCTCGACGCATCAGTAGCGGTAGTGGTTCGGCTTGAACGGGCCGTCCTTCTGCACGCCGATGTACGAAGCCTGCTCGTCCGACAGCACGGACAGGTTCGCGCCGATGCGCGCGAGGTGCAGGCGCGCGACCTTTTCATCGAGATGCTTCGGCAGCACGTACACCTTGTTCTCGTACTCGTTGCCGCGCACGAACAGCTCGATCTGCGCGAGCGTCTGGTTCGCGAACGAGTTCGACATCACGAACGACGGGTGGCCGGTCGCGCAGCCGAGGTTCACGAGGCGGCCTTCCGCCAGCAGGATCACGCGCTTGCCGTCCGGGAAGATGATGTGGTCGACCTGCGGCTTGATGTTTTCCCACTGGTACTGGCGCGTCGACGCGACGTCGATTTCCGAGTCGAAGTGGCCGATGTTGCAGACGATCGCGTTGTGGCGCATCGCCTTCATGTGATCGTGGTTGATCACGTGGTAGTTGCCGGTCGCCGTCACGAAGATGTCGGCCTTGTCGGCCGCGTATTCCATCGTCACGACGCGGTAGCCTTCCATCGCCGCCTGCAGCGCGCAGATCGGATCGATTTCGGTGACCCACACGGTCGCGCCCAGGCCGCGCAGCGACTGCGCGCAGCCCTTGCCCACGTCGCCGTAGCCCGCGACGACCGCGACCTTGCCCGCGATCATCACGTCGGTCGCGCGCTTGATGCCGTCGACCAGCGATTCGCGGCAGCCGTACAGGTTGTCGAACTTCGACTTCGTGACCGAATCGTTCACGTTGAACGCCGGGAACGGCAGGCGGCCGTCCTTTTCCATCTGGTACAGGCGGTGCACGCCGGTCGTGGTTTCCTCGGTCACGCCCTTGATGTGCGCGAGGCGCTTCGAGTACCAGGTCGCATCGATGTCGAGGTGCTTCGCGATCGACTTGTACAACGCGACTTCTTCCTCGTTGGTCGGCTTCGCGATCACCGAACGGTCCTTCTCGGCCTTCGCGCCGAGGATCAGCAGCAGCGTTGCGTCGCCGCCGTCGTCCAGGATCATGTTCGCGAATTCGCCGTTCGGCCATTCGAAGATGCGGTGCGAGAACTCCCAGTATTCGTCGAGCGACTCGCCCTTGAACGCGAACACCGGCGTGCCGGCTTCGACGATCGCGGCCGCGGCGTGATCCTGCGTCGAGAAGATGTTGCACGAGGCCCAGCGGACGTCCGCGCCGAGCGCCTTCAGCGTCTCGATCAGCACGCCCGTCTGGATCGTCATGTGCAGCGAACCGGCGATGCGCGCGCCCTTCAGCGGCTGCTGCGCCTTGTATTCGTCGCGGATCTGCACGAGGCCCGGCATTTCGGTCTCGGCGATGTTGAGTTCCTTGCGGCCCCAGCCGGCCAGTGCCATGTCGGCGACGACGTAATCGTGGGAAGCCTTGGAATCGATAATGGCGTTCATCACGCCCTCCTTTCTAAAAAAGTTCTAGATTGGTGACGTGAGCGCCGTTCAGGAAGCGGGGCCGGCGCGACGATCGCTGAACGCGCCGCACGGCTGCTTGGTGAAGCCTTCCGAGCCTGGCGGACACGGACGGTCCGTCGCAACGCTCCTCGGAAAACGGAGGGGATTGTAGCAAATCGGCGCGCAAAATGCGCGAGCACCGCGACGCAAGCACGGCACAAGCGCGCGGCGTCGGCGCGCGTGGCCGCCCTGACAGGGTCAGGACTCCGCGCCGACCCAGGCCTGTTCGCGCAGCCGCGCGCGCAGGCGCGCGACGGCCTGGCTGTGCAGCTGGCACACGCGCGACTCGCTCACTTCGAGCACCGCGCCGATCTCGCGCAGATTCAGACCCCGTTCGTAGTACAGCGACATCAGCAGCTTCTCGCGCTCCGGCAGCCGCTCGATCGCCTCGACGAGCGCCTCGCGCAGGTGCTCGTCGAGCAGCGCCGACAGCGGATCGGCGTGATCGACGCGATAGCGGTCGAGAAACGGCTCGTCGTCGGCCGCGCGGTCGAAATCCTCGTAGTAGATGAGCTGGCTGCCGTGCAGGTCCTGCAGCATCCCCTGGTATTCGTCGAGCGGCATCTTCAGGTGCTCGGCGATCTCGGTCTCGCTCGCCGAGCGGCCGAGATGCTGCTCGACCTGGTGCACCGCGTGCTCGACCTCGCGCGACGTCTTGCGCAGGCTGCGCGGCAGCCAGTCGTTGCTGCGCAGCTCGTCGAGCATCGCGCCGCGGATGCGCTGCGTCGCGTAGGTCTCGAACTGCGCGCCCTGGTCTTCCTTGTAGCGGCCGGCCGCGTCCATCAGGCCGATCATGCCGGCCTGGATCAGATCGTCGAGGTCGACGCTCGCCGGCATCTTCGCGACGAGCTGCAGCCCGAGGCGACGCACGAGCGGCGCATATTGCGCGAGCACGTCGGCCTGGGACATCTTTCCTTGAGCGTTGTACATCATGGCTCTCTCCTTCCAGTGGCGCTCACGCGGCGTGTGCCGCGCCGGCCTCATACGACGGCTTGCCGCCCGCGTGGACCGCGCGCCCCGTGCCCGGCCGCGGGCGCATCGGCCAGTACAGCAGGTCGGCGGCAATCTGCCGGTAGTCGCGCGCAGCCGGCGACGACGGGAACGCATCGACCACCGCGTGCATCAGTTCGCGCGCATGCTCGACGAGCGGATCGGCGCTCACGCAGCCCGCGTCGGCAATCGACACGGTCAGGTAGCGGCTCGCGACGCCCGCGAGGTTGTCGAAGGCCGTCTTCGCGTCCGCGTGGCTGCCGACGTGATTGGTCAGCACGCGGAACTGCGCGAACGCGTGCGCGAAATGCAGCCGCTTCATGCATGCGTACGCCTCGGTGATCGCCTGCGCGGCGACCCGCGTGACGACCAGCACATCGTGGGCCTCGCGGGCGAGCGCCGAGAACGAACCGTCGGCGCCGAGCTGCGCGTCGACCAGCACGATGTCGGCCGGGCCGTCGATGAAATCGCTCAACTGCGCGTCGCTGTAGCCGGCACGCGCGAGCCGCGCGGCCGCGCACAGGCCGAAGCCGGCGGCCACCCGCGTGCGTTCGCCGTCGCGCAGCCACGCGCCCGCCAGGGTCGCGCTGGCCGAATGCACGTCGGCGCGTTCGTCGACGACGAGCACGTCCTTGCCGAGCGACGCGAGCGCCGTCGCCAGATTCACGATGGCGGACGTGCAGCCCACCCCCGTCGGCCCGCCCGTCACCGCGACGATGCGCGACGCGCGCCCGGCCAGCAGGCGCCGCAACCCTTCGGCCTGGTCGATGATCCGTTTATCCAAATCGCACCTCGTGCAGCTCGGCGGTGGAACGTGCGGTCAGTGCGGAAAGCAGCGTCGGCATGTCCTCGTCTTGCGGCACGAAGGGGGAGCCGTCGCGCGGCACACAGAACGCGCTCTTCAGCAGGAATTTGGTCGAGGCGACGTACAGGTTCTCCGGCACCTTCTGGCCGGTCGACACGTAGTGGACCGGCAGCTTGTAGCGGATCACCGTGTCGAGCACGCCGCCGAGGTGGGTCGCCTCGTCGAGCTTCGTGAGGATGCAGCCGGCGAGATCGGAGGATGCCGCGTGCGGATGCTCGCCCGCGCTGCGGTATGCCTGCACGACTTCGTTGAGCGTGTCGCCGTGGCTCGTCGCGTTGAGCAGCAGCAGGCGCTGCACCGGCGCGTTCGCGCCGTGCAGCATCGCGATCTGGTCGGACACCGCGCGGTCGCGCTGGCTCATGCCGATCGTGTCGATCAGCACGATGTGCTTGTTGCGCAGCTCGGACAGCGCGAGCGCGAGATCGCCCGCATCCTTCACCGCGTGCACCGGCACGCCGAGGATCTTGCCGAAGATGCGCAACTGCTCGTGGCCGCCGATCCGGTAGCTGTCGGTGGTCAGCAGCGCGACCTTGCTCGCGCCGAAGCGCATCACGCAGCGCGCGGCCAGCTTCGCGGTGGTGGTCGTCTTGCCGACGCCCGTCGGCCCCATCAGCGCGAACACACCGCCGCGCTCCATCAGCGCGTCCTCGCTGTCGAGCACCGGCAGGTTCGACGCGAGCACCGACTGCGCCCATTCGGCGGCCTGTTCGAAGGTCTGCGTGCCGTCGCCGGACGGCAGGTTGTCGACCAGCATCCGCACGAGCTGCGCGGAGAAACCGGCCGCGAACAGGTGCTTCGTCAGCGCGCCGTGCACGGCGCTGCGACGCTGGCGGTCGTGCCACTTCAGGCTGTCGAACTGCTCTTCCATCATCCCGCGCAGTTCGCCGAGTTCCTGCATCACCGTGTCGTTGACGATCCGCTCGATGCGCGACTTCACCGCGTCGGCCACCGCGGCGGCCGTGTCGGCGGACAGGCGCGTGCGCTCGGCCGTCTTTGCCGCGTGCGCGGCGCCCGTGTCGGGCGTGCGGGAGGCGGCCGGCATCCGGCGCTCGG
>NZ_JAAGPK010000243.1:0-8172 GCF_017104685.1 Burkholderia sp. Tr-20355
CCTGGCGTGCGAGCCGCAGGTCGTGGCGTTCGCGCGCGGCGTCGGCCTGCTCCTGCGACCACGCATCCCAGCCGGTGCGCTCGCCCGTCACGGGCAGCATCGCGATGCAGTCGACCGGGCACGGCGGCACGCACAGATCGCAACCGGTGCACTGCGCTTCGATGATCGTGTGCATCTGCTTCGGCGCGCCGACGATCGCGTCGACCGGGCACGCCTGCATGCACAGCGTGCAACCGATGCACAGGCTTTCGTCGATGAAGGCGACCGCGCGCGGATGTTCGCTGCCATTGACGGGATTCAGCGGAATCACCGGCTTGCCGAGCAGGCCCGCGAGGCGCGCGATGCCTTCGGCGCCGCCGGGCGGGCACTGGTTGTAGTTCGCGTCGCCGGCGGCGATCGCCTCGGCGTACGGACGGCAGCCGTTATAGCCGCACTTCGTGCATTGCGTCTGGGGCAGCAGATCTTCGATGCGATCCGCGAGGGTTTTGGAATCGGTCACGGTGACAACGGGCGCAGCAGCGCCGAATGGCTCTCGGCCGTGCGGGGCGCGGCCGGAAAGGTTTGCCAAAGCTCGATTATCGCCGATTTCCCGCATTGCGCTGGACGCCGTCTGTGCGCATAATCGAACCGCTTTTTTGCAGGGGCTCAGCAGGAGGGCGGCCGCACGCGGCGCGCCCGTTCCAGGGCGGCCGGCGCCGAGGCGGTGGGGGTGCCGGTCCGGATCAAGCGGCTCACATAGCAAAACGCCACCATGAATCAGCCAAAAATCAAAAGAGATCCTGAAGGTACGCGCCGCCGCATCTTGATGGCGGCCGCCGAAGAGTTCGCGAGTGGAGGGCTGTTCGGCGCACGCGTCGACCAGATTGCGCGCCGGGCCGAAACCAACGAGCGCATGCTCTATTACTACTTCGGCAGCAAGGAACAGCTGTTCACGGCCGTGCTCGAACACGCGTTCTCCGCGCTGACCGAGGCCGAGCGCGTGCTCGATCTCGACGGCGTCGCGCCGGTCGAAGCCGTCACGCGGCTCGCGCATTTCGTTTGGGACTACTACCGCGACCATCCGGAGCTGCTCAGGCTCATTAACAACGAGAACCTGCACGAAGCGCGCTACCTGCACAAGTCGACGCGGATCCGCGAGATGATGTCGCCGATCGTCGCGAAGCTCGGCAACGTGCTGATGCGCGGCCAGAAGGCCGGGCTGTTCCGCGGCGACGTCGATCCGCTGCGCTTCTACGTGACGCTGTCGGGGCTCGGCTACTACATCGTGTCGAACCGCTTCACGCTCGCCGCGACGCTCGGTCGCGACTTCACCGATACCGACGAGCGCGCGGAGATGGTCCGGATGAACACCGAGGTGTTGCTCGCGTACCTGCTGCGGCGCTGACGCGCCGGCGAGCGGGCGCCGCATGTAAAAACGCCGCCGTGCGCAGGCAACGGCGGCGTTTTTGCGTCGGAACGCAGCGCGTCAGGCTGCCTTGCGCGTGCGGACGGTTTTTGCGCGCGGGGTTTCGGCGGCCCGCTTCGCGGCCGGTGCGGCCTTGGCGGGGGCGGCGGCCTTGGCCGGCGCCTTGGCGCGCGTGCGCTTCGCGACCGTGGCGCGTGTCGCCTCGGTCGGTGCGTTGGCGGCCGGCACGGCCGCGAGCGTCGTGGCCGCCGGCGCGTCCGGATGATCCTTCGTCGTGCCGTGTTTCGGCTCCGGCGCATGCTCGCGGATGAAGTCGCGCAGTTGCGGGTAGATGATCGTGCGCCAGCGGCGGCCGGAGAAGATCCCGTAGTGGCCGCATTTCTCGGCGGTCAGGGTGCGGCGATCGTCTTGCGGGATGCCCGTGCACAGCTCGTGCGCGACGTGCGTCTGGCCGCTGCCCGAGATGTCGTCGAGTTCGCCCTCGATCGTCATCAGCGCGGTGTGCTTGATGTCCTGCGGCCGCACGCGTTCGCCTTCGACGTCCCACGTGCCTTCCGCGAGCCGGAATTCCTGGAACACGACGCGGATCGTCTCGAGGTAATACTCGGCGGCCATGTCGAGCACCGCGTTGTACTCGTCGTAGAAGCGGCGGTGCGCCTCGGCGTCGTCCTCGTCACCGCGCAGCAGGCTCTGGTAGAAATCCCAATGCGATTGCGCGTGCCGTTCCGGGTTCATCGCGACGAAGCCCGTATGCTGCAGGAAGCCCGGATACACCTGGCGGCCTTCGCCCGGATAGTTCGCGGGCACCGTGTGGATCACGTTGTTCTCGAACCACGCGGTCGAGTGCTGCGTGGCGAGCGAGTTCACCGACGTCGGGCTGCGGCGCGCGTCGATCGGGCCGCCCATCATCGTCATCGTGAGCGGCGTATCCTCGCCGCGGCTTGCCATCAGCGAGATCGCCGCGAGCACCGGCACCGTCGGCTGGCACACCGAGATCACGTGCAGGTTGCGCGCGCCGATGTGACGGATGAAATCCTGGATGTACGCGATGTAGTCGTGCAGGTGGAACGGCCCCGTCTCGACCGGCACCATCCGCGCGTCGATCCAGTCGGTGATGTAGACCTTGTGGTCCTGCAGCAGCGTGCGCACCGTGTCGCGCAGCAGCGTCGAGTGGTGGCCCGACAGCGGCGCGCAGACCAGCACGACCGGCTCGTCCTTCAGTTGCGTGACGGCGTCGGCGTCGTCCGAATAGCGCTTGAAGCGCAGCAGCCGGCAGAACGGCTTCTCGACGATCGTCTGCTCGACGATCGGGATGTTGTGGCCGTCCTTGACGATCTGATGAATGTTGAATTCGGGCTTCTCGTAATCCTTGCCGAGCCGGTACATCAGTTCGTACGCGGCGGCCATGCGCGGCGCGCCGGGCATCAGCGAGAACGGGCTGGACGGGTTGGCGAACGATTTGGACGCGGCCTGGGCCCAGGCCGTCAGCGGGCTCAGCATGGCGCGCTGGAATTCGTGCAATTGGTAAAGCATGCAGACTACTCCCGCGTGGGGGACGGAGCGCAAGGGCGGCGTGGGGCGTCGCGGCGTGCCGTGTGGGTCAGCGGCCGGCCATATTGCAGTGCGGCCGGACAATCGCGTCGATCATATCGGACAACGATGGGTGGTGCAATGCAACATTTCCCCGATTTTTCATCAAAATTTTGCGATTTGACGATCTCTGACCAAGCCGCCCGCGCCGCCGCCCGACACTCCGCCAACGTCCGTCAACGCCCGGTCGCCACGGCCGGCGCGGGCTGGCCGGCGGCCCGCGCCATCGCGTCCTCGTGGTGCATCAGGTTCATCGCGGTATGCACGAGCGCCACGTGCGAGAACGCCTGCGGGAAGTTGCCGACGAGCCGCCCGGCGACCGGGTCGTACTCCTCCGCGAGCAGCCCGAGGTCGTTCGACAGCGCGAGCAGCCGGCTGAACAGCCGGTGCGCGTCGTCGATCCGGCCGAGCAGCGCGTAGTTGTCGACCAGCCAGAAGCTGCACGCGAGAAACGTGCCTTCGCCGGGCGGCAGGCCGTCGTCGTACTCGGTCGTCCGGTAGCGCATCACGAGCCCGTCGTGCAGCAGTTCGCGCTCGATCGCCTCGACCGTGCCGACGATGCGCGGGTCTTCCGGCGGCAGGAAGCCGAGCAGCGGCATCAGCAGCACACTCGCGTCGAGCTCGTCGCTGCCGTAGCTCTGCGCGAACGCCTGTTTGCCCGCGTGCCAGGCGTTGGCGCAGACGTCGGCATGGATCCGCTCGCGCAGCGCGCGCCAGCGGTCGAGCGAGCCGGGCAGCCGGAACATTTCCGCAGACTTGATCGCGCGGTCGAACGCGACCCATGCCATCACCTTCGAGAACGTGAAATGCAGGCGGCCGCCGCGCGTTTCCCAAATCCCTTCGTCGGGTTCCTGCCAGATCTTCTCGAGATGGTCGAGCAGCGCGCACTGCACGGACCAGACCGTGTCGTCGGCCTGCAGGCCGCCCACGCGCGCGAGGTGCAGCGCGGCCATCACCTCACCGAACACGTCGAGCTGGAGCTGGTTCGCGGCGCCGTTGCCGACGCGGACCGGCTTCGAATCCTGGTAGCCGGGCAGCCAGTCGAGCTCCATTTCCGGCAGCCGGCGCTCGCCGGCGATCCCGTACATGATCTGGATCTGCTCGGGCGAGCCGGCCATCACGCGGCCGAGCCATGTGCGCCATGCGCGCGCCTCGTCGTAGTAGCCGCCGCGCATCAGCGCGAGCAGCGTGATCGTCGCGTCGCGCAGCCAGCAGTAGCGGTAGTCCCAGTTGCGGTTGCCGCCGATCTTTTCGGGCAGCGACGTGGTCGGCGCCGCGACGATGCCGCCGGTCGGCTCGTACGCGAGCGCCTTCAGCGTGATCAGCGAGCGGCGTACGGCCGCCGCGTAGCGGCCCTGCACCTGGCAGCGGCCCGACCATTCGAGCCAGTAGTTCTCGGTTCGTGCGAGCATCGACAACGGATCGCGCGCGGGCGGCAGCCGCATGTGCGAGGCCGCGTAGCTGAGCGAGAACGGCACGCGCTGGTCGGCGCCGACCGTGAATTCCGCGAGCGTATGGAGATTCTTGCCGGTGAGCGGCACCGGCGTGCGCAGCACGACGGTGTCGGGGCCCGCGATCGCCTTCATGCCGTCCTCGCGAGTCAGTTGCGTGACCCACGGGATCGAGAAACCGTAGTCGAAGCGCAACACGAGCTCCATGCGCATCTTCATCGTGCCGTGACGGCCGACGACGATCCGCACGAGTTCGGACCAGCCGTTGCCGGGCGGCATGAAGTCGATCACGGTGACGGCGCCGTCGGCGCTTTCGTAATCCGTTTCGAGAATCAGCGTGTCGCCGCGATAGCGGCGCGTGGTGTGCGTGACTGCGGCGTCGGCGGCAGGCGCAAGCAGCCAGCGGCCGTGCTCGGGGGTGCCGAGAAGTGCCGCGAAGCAGGCGCCCGAATCGAAGCGGGGCCAGCACAGCCAGTCGACGGAGCCGTCTTTCGAGATCAGCGCGGCCGTGTGGCCGTCGCCGACGAGGGCGTAGTCTTCGATCAGGGCAGGCATGGGCAGGCGGTCCTTGGGTATCGAGTTCACAATGCGGACGGCGGCGGCCGGGCTTCACGCCCGGGCGTCGCGCCCCGTATACTCGGCCGGGCGGCGGAGCGCATGAACGGCCGGCGTTTCGTCCTATCTCAACACTTGAAGCGACTCGATGCAAGGAGGATTCAATGCCCAACCGTTTACGCGAGCGTGACGCACACGCTTCGACACGAGGGTTCCCGCTTAGGCTCGCTCACTGGATGAAAGGTTTCGCGATCGTGCTTTCCCTGTCCGCGACCCATGCATTTGCGCAGCAATCGCCCGCACCGGCCGACGGCGTCTACAACCTGCTGGTCGGCACCTACACGGGCGGCGGCAGCGACGGGATCTATGTTTACCGCTTCGATACTAAAAATGGCAGCGTCGCGCCCGTATCGTCGGCGAAGACCGTGAATCCGTCGTATCTGTTGCCGAGCCGCGACGGTCGCACCGTCTATGCGGTCAACGAACTGCCCGGCGACGACGGGCCGGCGTCGCAGCGCGGCGGCGTCAGCGCGTTCCGCTTCGACGCGAAGACGGGCGCGCTGAGCTTCATCGACCGCGTGTCGTCGGAAGGGAACGATCCTTGCTATCTCGCGCTGTCGCCGGACGGCAAGTATCTCGTGACGGCCAACTACTCGGTCGCGAAGGATCCGGGCGGCAGCTTCGCGGTGTTTCCGCTGCGCGACGACGGTGCGCTCGGCGAGGCCGTGCTGGCCGTGCACCACGAAGGCACCGGGCCCGTGACGGGCCGTCAGGACGGCGCGCACGTGCATTCGACGGTGTTTTCGCCGGACGGCCGCTACCTGTTCGTGCAGGATCTGGGCGCGGACAAGATCTACGGCTACCGCTACACGGTGGACGGCAGCCGCGGGCTGATCAGCCCGACCGACACGCGCTACACGCCGGTGAAGGCCGGCTCGGGCCCGCGTCACATGGTGTTCGGCGCCGACGGCCGGTTCGCGTACGTGACGAGCGAGCTCAACGCGTCGGTCGAGGTGCTCGGTTATCACGACGGCAAGCTGACGCCGGTCCAGACGGTGTCGATGACGGCGCCGGGCTTCAAGGGCAAGGTCGGCGGCGGCGCGATCCACCTGTCGCCGGACGGCCGCTTCCTGTACGCGAGCAACCGCGGCGACGCGAACGACCTCGTGATCTACGCGGTGAACCAGGCCGACGGCCGGCTCAAGCAGGTCGGCCGCCAGTCGAGCCTCGGCAAGACGCCGCGCGAGTTCCTGATCGATCCGACCGGCAAGTGGCTGATCGTCGGCAACCAGGACAGCGACACGTTCTACGTGTTCAGCCGCGATGTCGAAACGGGGCAGCTCGGCGCGAATCCGCAGAAGGTCGCGGTCGGCAAGCCGGTCGATTTCAAACTGGTGCCGGTGCAGTCGATGTAAATGCGGTAAATGAAACGGGCGCTGCGGATGCAGCGCCCGTTTTTTTCGGTGCGCCCGGTTTCCCGGTGCGCCCGTATCGGTCGACGGCGGCCGTTCGGCCGCCGCGCTCAGTCGGCCGCGGCCGGCACCAGCACCTCGCGGCTGCCGTTGATGCCCATCGCCGACACGAGCCCGGCCGCTTCCATCTGCTCGACGAGGCGTGCCGCGCGGTTGTAGCCGATGCGCAGCTGCCGCTGCACCGACGAGATCGACGCGCGCCGCGTGCGCACGACGAACGCGACGGCTTCGTCGTACAGCGGATCGGCTTCCGCGTCCGGCGCTTCGCCGAACAGGTCCTGCGTCGCGCCGTCGGCGGCCGGGCCGTCGAGGATGCCTTCCTCGTACTGCGGCTCGCCGAACTGCTTCAGATACTCGACGATCCGGTGCACTTCCTCGTCGGCGACGAACGCGCCGTGCACGCGCTGCGGATAACCGGTGCCCGGCGGCAGGAACAGCATGTCGCCCATCCCGAGCAGCGACTCCGCGCCCATCTGGTCGAGGATCGTGCGCGAGTCGATCTTCGACGACACCTGGAACGCGACGCGCGTCGGGATGTTCGCCTTGATCAGGCCCGTGATCACGTCGACGGACGGACGCTGCGTCGCGAGGATCAGGTGGATGCCGGCCGCGCGCGCCTTCTGCGCGAGGCGTGCGATCAGCTCCTCGATCTTCTTGCCGGCGACCATCATCAGGTCGGCCAGCTCGTCGATGACGACGACGATCAACGGCAGCTTCGACAGCGGCTCGGGATCCTCGGGCGTCAGCGAGAACGGGTTGCCGATCTTCTTTTCCTTCGCTTCCGCATCGCGGATCTTCTGGTTGAAACCCGCGAGGTTGCGCACGCCGACAGCCGACATCAGCCGGTAGCGCTTCTCCATTTCGCCGACGCACCAGTTCAGCGCGTTCGCCGCGAGCTTCATGTCGGTGACGACCGGCGCGAGCAGGTGCGGGATGCCTTCGTAGACGGACAGCTCCAGCATCTTCGGGTCGATCATGATGAGCCGTACGTCTTCCGGCGTCGCCTTGTACAGCAGCGACAGGATCATCGCGTTGATCGCGACCGACTTGCCCGAACCCGTCGTGCCGGCGACGAGCATGTGCGGCGCCTTCGCGAGATCCGTGACGACCGGGCGGCCCGTGATGTCCTTGCCCATCGCGATCGTCAGTTGCGATTGCGAATGCTGATACTCGCGCGACGCGAGGATTTCCGACAGGCGGATCATCTGGCGCTTCGCGTTCGGCAGCTCGAGGCCCATGCAGGTCTTGCCGGGAATCGTCTCGACGACGCGGATCGACGTGAGGCCGAGGCCGCGCGACAGATCCTTCATCAGCCCGACGATCTGGCTGCCGCGCACGCCGAGCGCCGGCTCGATCTCGAAGCGCGTGATCACGGGGCCGGCCGAGGCGCCGACCACCGTCACCGGCACCTTGAATTCCTGCAGCCGCTGTTCGATCACCTGGGCCGTTTGCGCGAGGTGTTCCTCGGTGATCGTTTCGACGTCGTCGGATGCGGGCTCGAGCAGGTCGAGCGTCGGCAGTTCGACGCTGAACGACGCGGGTGCGTGGAATTCGAACGCGTTCGGGCGCGGCTGGCGCACGGGGGCGTCGGGGGCCGCGGTGTCGGTTGCGGCCGGCTCGGCCGTCACGGCGGCGGTTGCGCCGGTCGGCGCAGCAACGATCGCTGCCGGCACTGACAGGCTTGCGCCCGGGAGCGGGG
>NZ_JAAGPK010000244.1:0-8347 GCF_017104685.1 Burkholderia sp. Tr-20355
CAGGCCGTCGGCCAACCAGGCGCCGTTCGCGCCGAGCGCGACCAGCAGCACGGTCGACACGCTCGCGCCGACGAGCGCGAACGCGGCCGCGCGGCGCGATGCGACGGCGAGGCCGGCGACGATCAATACGCCGGGCCAGACGCCTTGCGCGAAGGTGGTCTGCGCGACGCCCGACAGCAATGCGCCGGCAGCGGATGCAAGCGTCGGCACCGGGGCAGTCGCCGCGCCGTCGGCATGCTGCAGTGCGACAAACGGCAGCCACGGCGCGGTGACGGCGAGACAGGGGCTCGAATACGGACACAGGTGCAACCGGGCGAGGGGCCCGCGCGTCGCGCGCTGCACGAGCGCCGCGCCGATCGAGACCAGCGGCACCAGCGCGACGGCCGCAAGCTGACCGGGCGCGAACAGCACGGCGATCAGCGCCGCGAGCGCGCCGTTGAAGCCGTGCAGCCCCTGTTCGACGTCGCGGCGCTCGGCACCCGTCAGCACGGCGGTCATGCTGGCGGCGGCCGAACCGACCAGCGCCGCGCTCGCGAGCCGCAGGTCGGTCAGCGCCAGTGCGACGAGCAGCAGCGCGCCGGTGAACGCGTTCGCCTGCAGCACGATCTGCCCGATGCCGCGCAGCAGGGTACGCAGGTCGATCGACGGCGAGGCGGGGCGGGCGGTAGGCATGATGGTGGCGTAGCAGGACGAGCCGCGAGCATAGGACACAATCCCATGCACCGGAATAGGGAATTCTGGATAGTCAGGATTTGTCGCCGATGCACCGAGGTGGGGAATGAGGCGGAGCGACCCTGTCGTACCGGCGCTGCATGAACGTTTTTTTGATACGAAATCCGCGTGGTGGGCGAATGGCGGCCTTCGCCGGCGTTGCCGCCGGCGAATTCGTGCGACGATGCCCGGCATCGGGCAACCGGGAGGGGAAAAGATGCGTGAAGTGCGTTGGGCGTCGCTCGAAGGCGACGGGGTCGAACATCTGACGTTCGACCGGAGCGGCGGCGCGATCGTCGTCGAAAGCGCGGTGGTCGGCCAGCGGTACGGCCGCGCGTACGGGCTCGCGTATCGCGTCGAGTGCGATCCGCAATGGCGGGTGACCTACGCGGTGCTCAAGGTGATGGGCGGCGGCACGCTCGAGCTGCATGGCGATGGTGCCGGCCACTGGCGCGACGGCTCGGGCCGCGCGCTGTCCGAGCTCGACGGTTGCGTCGACATCGACATCGCGGCGACGCCGTTCACGAATTCGCTGCCGATCGGCCGCCTGGGGCTCGCGCGCGGCGAGCGGCGGCCGATCGACGTCGCGTACATCTCGACGCCGGACCTGAAGGTCACGCCGGTCAAGCAGGCCTACGCATGCATCGAGCCCAGCCGGCGTTACCGCTACGAAGGGATCTTCCGGAATTTCACGGCCGAGATGGACATCGACGACGACGGCCTCGTCGTCGACTACGAGACGCTGTTCAGGCGCCTGCCGGCGCTTGCGGGCCGCTGAACCGCCGCGTTCGCGACCGACGGCCGCCCCTGCGCGGACGCGAAGCGGTCGATCCGCGACGCGATGATGTCGGGGTGGCGCAGCACGACCCAGTGGCTGCCGTCGATTTCCTCGCGCACGTGGTCGCCGAGCCAGCGGTCGAGGTCGACCGACATCTCGGGCGTCACATAGCGGTCGCGCACCGGCACGAGGATCTGCACCGGCGCCTGCGCGTATCGTTCGCGCGGCTTGCGTGCCCGTGCGAGAAAATTCGCACGGTACAGCTGCAGCCCGTTCAGCGCGTTTTTCAGTTGCACGGGATCGCGCTCGGCACGCACGCGCTCGGTCAGTTGCAGCCAGCGCGGCCACAGCGCCGCGCCGCCGAGCCGCCAGACGAGCGACGGCACGACCGGCAGATGGAAGAACGCGATGTACCACGACTTCAGGCTCTGCCTGAGCCGCATCTTCGCGCGGAACACGTGATCGAGGCACGGGCCCGAGATCGACGTGTACGACGCGATCCGGCCGCGGAACGCGGGATCGGTCACGGCCTCCCAGCACTGGATCGAGCCCCAGTCGTGGCCGACCAGATGGAACGGCCGGCCGCCGCAGGTCGCGTCGGCCACCGCTTTCAGATCGGCGGCGAGCCGCTCGAGCGTGTAGTCGGCGCGGCGGCGCGGCGCATCGGACGCGCCGGCGCCGCGCACGTCGTATGCGATCACGCGGTAGCGCTTCGCGAGCCGCGCGCGGATCGGCGCCCACACGGTGGCCGAGTCGGGGTAACCGTGCACGAGGATCAGCGGCGGCGCGCGACGCGACCCGCTTGCGTAGACGGCGAGTTTCACGTCGCCGGACTGGACGGTCAGCATCTCGTGGGCGCGCGCCATGGCGTCATGCCTGCGGGACCGGGTGCAGCGGCACGCGGCGCGGGGCGGCTTGCGCCGCGTAGCGTGCGTTGGTCGCGTCGATGTTCTCGAGCAGCGAGTCGAGCCCCTGCAGGTACTGGTGGTTGTCGTGGTCCCACGGGTGGAAGCCCGGGCGGAAGTAGTCGAGCCATTCGCGCGCGATGCTCGGAAACACGCCGTGCTTCGGGCCGTACAGATACTTCACGAGGCGCCACATGCCGCCGAACTTGCCGTGTTCGCGACGGTGCGCGCGCATCAGCCGAACGTGGAAGTCGAACACGATCGTCCAGAAGAATACGGTGGTCGTCAGCATCGTGCCCGTGCGCAGCAGGTAGCTGCCGAGGCCCGGCTTCATCACGGTCTTCCACACGTCGTAGGACACCGCCTTGTGCTCGGTTTCCTCCATCGCGTGCCACATCCACATCTGCTGGTAGCCTTCGACCGAGCCGTCGATCCGGTGCTCGTGGCCCGACAGCAGCTGGTTCGCGAGGATCGCCGTGTAGTGTTCGAGCGCGATCGTGATCGCGAGCTGCATCGAATGCGGCAGCACCTTCTTGAACCAGCCGAGGATCGTCCACAGGCGCTTGTCGAGCTTGTGCGCGGGCAGGCCGGACGCCTGCAGCAGGTCGTTGTATTCGATGTGCTCGCGCGTATGCATCGCTTCCTGGCCGATGAAGCCGAGCACCTGTTTCTTCAGCTCGGGATCCTCGATCCGGTCGCGGTAGTTGCGCACCGAATCCATGAAGAAACGCTCGCCGGCCGGGAACAGCAGCGACAGCGCATTCATGAAGTGCGTGACGGGCACGCCTTGAACGTGCCAGTCGCGTGCGCGTTCGGGCGGCAGCGCGAAACGGACGTCGCGCCGCACGGGCATCATGTTCGGGGTCGTCATGATTGTTCTCCTCCCTGATTGCCTGCATTGTTGTAGGTGGCGGCGTGCAGCGGCGCGGGCGCCGGCGTGCCGCGTGCGGCCTCGCGGCGGGCCCGCGCGGCCTCGCGGCGTGTCGCGAGCACGACGAGCGCCTGGTACGCGGCGGGCAGCACGCGCGCCATCCAGTCGCCGGCCTTCGCGTCGCGGCCGATCAGCACGCGGCGCTTGTTCTTGCGCACGCCGGCGAGGATCGTGCGCGCGGCGTCGTCGGCGGTCGTGATGAAGAACTTCTCGAACGTGTCGCGGCCTTGCTGCTCGCTCGCGACCATGAAGCCGACCATGTTCTTCGACACGCGGCTCGCCTGCGCGATGTTCGTGCGGATGCCGCCCGGATGCACGCAGGTCGCCGACACGCCGCACTTCATCATGTCGAGTTCCTGGCGCAGCGATTCGGTGAAGCCGCGCACCGCGAACTTCGTCGCGTTGTAGCCGCTCATGCCCGGCTGCGCGAAGATCCCGAACAGGCTCGACGTGTTGATCACGTGGCCGTCGCCCGATGCCTTCAGGTGCGGCAGGAATGCCTTCGTGCCATGCACGACACCCCAGAAATTGATGTTCACGATCCACTCGAGATCGCTGTATTCCATGCCCTCGATCGTGCTCGACAGCGCGACGCCCGCGTTGTTGAAGATCAGGTTGACCTTGCCATGTTCCTTCGCGGTGTCGTCGGCCCACGCGAACATCGCGTCGCGCTCGCCGACGTCCAGCACGCGCGTCGATACGCGTACGTTCGGCGCGATCGCGCGGACGATCCGTTCGGTTTCGGCGAGGCCGACGCCGTTCTTGTCGGCGAGCGACACGTGGCAGCCGGCCTGCGCGAGCTGGACCGCGAGCGCGCGGCCCATGCCCGAACCGGCACCCGTGATCGCGGCGACCTTGTTGGCGAAATCTCTCATGTCGGTGACTCCTTGTCTGGCTCAGGCCGCTTCGGCGGACGTGGAAGCGGCGGGCGCGGCGGCGGGCCGCGCGGCCGTGTCGTGTTGCGGTGCGCGATACGCGTGGTAATCGGCGATCGAGAAGTGCGCGGTCGCCTGGCGGAAGCGCCACGTGAAACCCGGCCACAGCGTCGTGTTCTTGCCGGTGCGCGGATCGAGATACCAGCTCTTGCAGCCGCCCGTCGACCAGATCGCCTTCTTCAGCTTGCCCTGCAGGTCGCTGTTGAACTGCGCCTCGACGAGCGGGCGCACCTCGATCGCCTCGGCGCGCTCGCGGCGCATCGCCTGCAGCGCGCCGAGGATGTATTCGATCTGCGACTCGATCATGAACACCATCGAGTTGTGGCCGAGGCCGGTGTTCGGGCCGACGATCATGAAGAAGTTCGGGTAGCCGGGCAGCGTCGAGCCGAGATACGCGTGCGCTCCGTCGCGCCATGCGTCGACGATGTCGAGCCCGCCGCGGCCGATGATCGCGCCGCGCGGATACGGATCGGCGACCTGGAAGCCGGTGCCGTAGATCAGGCAATCGACTTCATGGCGGCGGCCGTCGGTCGTCACGACCGCGTCGGCTTCGATGTGGTCGATGCCGGTGGTGATCACGTCGACGTTCTTGCGCGACAGCGCCGGGTAGTAGTCGTTCGAGATCAGCACGCGCTTGCAGCCGAGCGTGTAGTTCGGCGTGACGGTCTTGCGCAGCTCGGGATCGTGGATCTGCTTGCGGATATGGCGCAGCGCGAGCTTCTGCACGTTCTTCATCAGCGACGGATGGATCGCGAAGCCGAGCACGCGCGATTCGAGCATCCAGTAGATGCCGCTGCGCACGGCCTTCTGCGTGAACGGCAGCGTGCGGAACAGCCATTTCTCGAAGCGGGTGAGGTTGCGGTCGGGCTTCGGCATGATCCACGGCGGCGTGCGCTGGAACAGCGCGAGCGTCTTCACGCGCGGCGCGATCTGCGGCACGAACTGGATCGCGCTCGCGCCGGTGCCGATCACCGCGACGCGCTTGCCTTCGAGCGCGTAGTCGTGATCCCACTGCTGCGAATGGAATGCGCGGCCCTGGAAATGCTCGACGCCGGGAATCGCCGGCAGCGCGGCGCGCGACAGGCCGCCCATCCCCGAGATCAGCACGCGCGCGGACAGCCGCTTGCCGTTCGCGAACGTGAGGCGCCAGCGTTGCGCGGCCTCGTCGTAT
Source organism: Burkholderia sp. Tr-20355 (assembly GCF_017104685.1). Taxonomy (NCBI): domain Bacteria; kingdom Pseudomonadati; phylum Pseudomonadota; class Betaproteobacteria; order Burkholderiales; family Burkholderiaceae; genus Burkholderia; species Burkholderia sp. Tr-20355. Next base: position 5,432 of record NZ_JAAGPK010000244.1, read on the forward strand.
TCGGCGCGCTGCAGCTCGTGGTTCATGCGCAGGTGCGGGCCGACGCCGAAACGCTGCACGCAGTCTTCGAGATACGCGCGGATCTCCGGCTGCGGCGCGAACATGCGCGTCCAGCGCGGGTTCGGCGCGAACGAGAACGAATAGACGTGCGATTGCACGTCGCATGCACACCCGGGGTAATGATTGTCGCGCCACGTGCCGCCGACCGACGCGGCCTTCTCGAGGACGACGAAGTCGGTCACGCCTGTTTGCCGCAGGCGGATCGCCATCCCGAGGCCGGCGAAGCCGGTGCCGATGATGGCGATGTCGATGGTTTCGTCCTGGCCGTCGTGGCCGGGTGGACCGAAAGGCAACGTGCGAGCATTCATCCGGGTGTCTCCGATTTGGCTCATTTTTGAATGTTACATTGTTTGATGTAACGATAGTGGGTGAACCCGGAAACCGCAAGAGGCTAGAAGCGGCGCTCTAAGGGCCGGAAGCCAGGCGGGAAAAGGCTGAGCGGGGTTTGGAACGGTTCGTTTTCCGCGCCGCGGGATCGGCGGAAAGGGCCGTCGACAGGACGAGACCGGCGATGGACGAGACCGCCGGCGCGCGGCGGCCTGTTTGAAACGGTATCAGGGACGGATCGGTCGGGCGGTCGTCTCATGGAAAACCCCGGCCACGATCGTGACCTGCGCGAGCGCGTAGAGGCCCCAGATCAGGTAGTCGATACCCGGAAAACCGCCGAGGAACCGGCCGACGCCGATCAGCGTATCGGAGCCGACGAAGATCAGGCTGCCGATCGCGACGAGCGCGCCGTGCGTGCGGGCGGCGAGCGCGAAGCTCGCCATCACGCACAGCACCAGCATGTAGACGGCCACCGGCGCGAGCAGCGCGCCGAGATGCGGGAAGAACGCCGCGTAGAACGCCGGCGCGGCGATCCACAGGCCGATCAGCGCGACGATGCGCCAGCCGTGCGGCCGCGCGCGCCAGCGAAAGAAGATCGCGCAGTAGCACACGTGCGTGAGCAGGAAGGACCCGAGGCCGAGGACGAACGACAGCGGCCAGTCGGGCAGCGCGAGCAGGACGTCGCCGAGTACGGCGGTCGCGAGCGCCGCGCACAGCCACGCGCGTTCGCGCGGCGCGCCGCAGGTGCCGCCGGCCGCGAGCAGCAGGATGCCCATCGCGGCCTTCGCGGCGGCCTGGCCCGGATAGGGCGCCGCGGCGAGCGACAGCCCGTACAGCAGCGCGGCGGCGATGGCGAGCGGCCAGAGCCGGCGGTAGGTGGCGGGAAGCGTGGCGAGCAAGGCGGGGGTCTCCGGTGTGTCGTGGTCCGCGGTCGACGGCGCGCCGTCGAGGGCGCGGCTGCCGGCCATTATCCGGAAGAACGCGCGGGCGAAAACCGGCGAATCCTTCTAGGAATCGATGGCGGCCGGCGGCGATGCCGCCGCCGGATTTCTCGGCGCGTTGCCCCGGTTGAACCGGGGCAACGACTTCAATTCGGCTTGTTATGATCGCCGCGGTATTGCCGTTGTCGTTGTCGTTGTCGCTGTTCCGCCCGGCCGCGCGACTGGCTGCGCAGCCGGTGCGTGCCCGATGAATCCCTGCCGTGCCCGACCCGTGCGCTCACAGGGAGCAGGGCGGCGCCGGCTTCCCACGAAAACAGGTCCGACCCATGACCGAACTTCTCCACGGCGACGGCGCGATCCGTCGCACGACGCCGTACGGCTCCTCGATCGAAAACACCTATGCGGGCGTGCTGTCGTTCATGCGCCGCAACTATTCGCGCACGCTCGACGGCGTCGACGTCGCGATTTCCGGCGTGCCGCTCGATCTCGCGACGACCTATCGGTCGGGCGCGCGGCTCGGGCCGGCCGCGATCCGCGCGGCGAGCGTGCAGTTGGCCGAGCTCAATCCGTATCCGTGGGGCTTCGATCCGTTCGACGATCTCGCGGCCGTCGACTACGGCGACTGCTGGTTCGACGCGCACAACCCGCTGTCGATCAAGCCCGCGATCGTCGAGCATGCGCGCACGATCCTGCGGTCCGGCGCGAAGATGCTGACGTTCGGCGGCGACCACTACATCACGTATCCGCTGCTGGTTGCACATGCGGAGCGCTACGGCAGACCGCTGTCGCTGATCCATTTCGACGCGCACTGCGATACGTGGGCCGACGACGAGCCGGACAGCCTCAATCACGGGACGATGTTCTACAAGGCCGTGAAGGAAGGGCTGATCGATCCGGCGACATCGGTGCAGGTCGGGATCCGTACGTGGAACGACGATTTTCTCGGGATCGAGCGGCTCGATGCCGCGTGGGTGCATGACCATGGTTCGCGTGCGGCAGTCGAGCGGATCGTCGACATCGTCGGGTCGCGGCCCGCGTATCTGACGTTCGATATCGACTGTCTCGATCCGGCGTTCGCGCCCGGGACGGGGACGCCGGTCGCGGGCGGGTTGTCGTCCGCGCAGGCGCTGGCGATCGTGCGCGGGCTGGGGGCGGTGAATCTGATTGGCGCGGATGTGGTGGAGGTCGCACCTGCATACGATCACGCGGACATCACCGCGATCGCGGCCGCGCATGTCGCGTGCGATCTGCTGTGTCTGTGGCGGCAGAAGAAGGTGGCGGGCGCGGGGAAGTAGGAGAGCGGGGGCATGCCGCCGGCGCGTCGTGTGCGCCGTCGGCATGCGCTTTCGGTCCTACAGGAACAAGCGATAGGCGAGATTGTCGCCTTCCTCGATGGACGGATAGCCAAGCGTCGACAGGAAGTGATCGAATGCCGCGCGGTCCGCTTCCGGCACCTGGATGCCGACGAGGATCGAGCTGTAGTCCGCGCCCTGGTTGCGGTAGTGGAACAGGCTGATGTTCCAGTCCGGCGCCATCGACGACAGGAACTTCATCAGCGCGCCCGGCCGCTCGGGGAATTCGAAGCGGA